>NZ_NHRP01000024.1:0-46523 GCF_002165385.1 Acinetobacter sp. WCHA39 | reverse complement strand
CAGTAAGTTTATTTCGCTACGGTTTGGACTATGTTCAAATGGCTATTCTACGTTTGATTGGTTTTGGAAAAAAAGAAGAATTTAAGAAAGTGCTAGCAATTTTAAGAAAGAAAAAGCCTGATAGGACAAGGGCCCTATGAAATTTGTCGTGTACAAAGAAAAACAGGTTTAAAACCTTGTGGAATCGCTTCGTATTTTTTTAGATCTTGTTGTGGTTGGTATGGTGTTTTGGTTTGATAATATTTTGATGAGGTATTTTGTTCCGGGCTAGACTGTGATTGTTGCTCATTATTATCACATGCTGCCAATAAGATACTTGCACATAACAGACTGCTTTTCAATAATATATTCATAATGAATTTGCTTATCGTTTAAGAAATGACATGTATCATAGGCAGTAGTAATGACAGTTCGATTACAATTTTATGGCAGTGTGTGATGATCGAAAAATCTCTTATTACTTATTTATCAATGTTTTTCTTCAAAATACATCTCATCTAATCTTTTAGAGCATTCAAGTTGATAGAGCTTGCCCAGTTCAGCAGGCATTTTTAATAAATCATCTAAGTTTTGTTGGCGTGCTAAACAGGTAAGTAATTTGATGACGCCACCATGTGTAATGACTAAAGCCTTTTGCCCATTTTGTTCTTGTATTTGAGTATAAATCTGCTCAAAACCAATGAAAATTCTTTGTTGAAACTGGGTTAAAGATTCACCATTCGGCGCATGATATTGAGTCGGAAATTGCCAAAAATTTGCTAATCGCTCAGGTTCAGCTTCATAAATTACTTGGGTGGAAATACCCTCCCAATCACCAAAATACATTTCTTTGATATGCTCATTGACCCGCATTGGCAATCCGAGCTGATCTGCCAAATGCTCTGCAAAGCGACGACAACGCCGCAAAGGTGAACTGATAATCACATCCCAATCCACTGGAGTAGTGATGTACTGCTGAATGGTTGATTGCATTTGCAACCAACCCTGTTCAGTCAAATCATCATCCAAGTGCCCACGTAGCGTATGGCTTAAAGTCGTTTCACCATGTCGCAGTAAATCAATCTGCAACTTTGTGACCTGTTACAGCAGCTTCAGCAAATGTTGCCATTTGATTATGTAAGACACAGGCAAGCTGAATCATAGATAATGCCGCACCAGCACCACTGCCTTCCCCTAAACGTAAATTCATTGCTAAGATTGGTTGGGCATCCAATTCTTTTAGAACACGCTGATGACCATATTCCGCTGATTGATGTCCAAAAAGCATCCACTCACGGCTTTGTGGTTGAATACGTACTGCACATAAAGCTGCGACCGAACTAATAAAGCCATCGACGATAATAGGTAAACCAATTTGCGCACATCGTAAATAAGCCCCTGTGATTGCAGCGATTTCCAAACCACCTACAGCAGCCAAAATTTTTAATGCATCATTGGCCACATTTGCTCTATGAAGCTTTACTGCTTGATCAATCACTTTTATTTTATGTTGTAATTGCTCAATATTAATTCCTGTTCCTAAACCTGTAACTTGCTGGGCTGATTCGCTCAGCAACAAACAAGCAAGTGCTGAAGCTGAACAGGTATTGCCAATTCCCATTTCACCTGCAATAAAAATATCCGCATCTTTCGCCTTAGCAAGATCGGCGCTATTTTTACCCAGCTCTAACGCTGCTAAACACTCTCTGTTGGTCATCGCAGCTTGCTCTACAAAATTAGCAGTGCCAGCACGAATAGTATGGCATTCAACGCCAACATAATTGTAACTATCGCCTACTGTCCCACAATCAATCACTTGTAAATGGGCATGATGATGTTTAGCAATTACACTAATTGCTGCACCACCCGAAGCAAAGTTTTGCAACATTTGACGAGTTACTGCTTGAGGATAGGCTGAAACATTTTCTGCTACAACACCATGATCACCAGCAAAAATAGTAATCCAAGGTTTGTTAATTTTAGGGAAAACTGTTCTTTGTAAAGCAGATAAATTAATCGCAATTTGCTCTAAATCACCTAATGCGCCTGTTGGTTTGGTCAATTGAAGTTGACGTTGCTCAGCTTGTTGTTTTACATCTAGATCAGGTTGTTGTACTGCGGCTAAAAACCATTGCGCTTGTTGAGTCATATTATTTCTCATCTTTTAAAATCATTGGGAAACCAGCCACACAGAACACCACTTTATTTGCTAATTGCCCTAAAGCTTGATGTAACCGTCCCGCTTCATCCACAAAACGACGGCTAATTTCACCCATAGGAACGACACCCAGTCCAGTTTCGTTACTCACTAAAATAATATGTGATTTGAGTTGGGGTAATAGGTTTAAAAATTTGTCTGTTTGCTGCTGTTGTAATTCAGCATGATCGGATAACAATAAATTGGTGAGCCATAAGGTCAAACAATCCACCAAGATCACTTGATTATCTTGATCTAATTGCAACAGCTGATCCGCAAGAAAAATAGGTTCTTCACACAATTGCCAATCATCAGGACGTTGTTGTTGATGATGCGCAATACGCTGCTGCATTTCAGTATCTAAGGCCTGCGCCGTTGCAATATAAATGACCGATAAACCTGTCTCTTTGGCTGTTTGTTCTGCCAAACGACTTTTACCTGAGCGCGCCCCACCTAAAATTAGTTGCAACATGTCTAACCTAGTTCAATTTGCCGATAAGGATATAGGAATCCTTGTAAAATCTGTGCTTTATAATAACCAAAAGTCAGTTTTTTGACCTCAATATTTATAGTTTTTACCGAAAGTTGTTGCATCCGCTCAAGTACAATATCACTCAGCCAAGCTTCACGATACAAGCCTAAAGTAATATGCGGACAATATTCGAGTGCTGCAATTTCCTCAGATACTTGAGCAAATTGTTGACGAATTAGTTCTAGTACGCCCTGATGATCTTTAATCTGTAGAAACAAAGCACTACTAAAGCTATCGATCTGTATGATTTCAAGCTCAAAAGGTTTGAGCTGTAATGCTTCAATCAGCTTGATCTGCTGCTGTAATTGTTGAATCTGAAAATCGTCATCGTACTGATGAGCTGAAGGTTGTAAGAAACCACAAACAAATAAAGTAATGTGATATTGGCGTTGCTGTGTAGCAAGTAATAGATCAGAAAACTGTGTTTGAATTTCATCTAAATATTGAATCAATTCAGGTTGATCAATCTCAATATACCAAAGCCCATAATCTGAACGGCCCTTGTGCCATTCGGGATAATCACGTATTTCGGTCGCAATCAGCTGGGTGTCTGCTTGTAATAACACAACTTTAGCATTCTGTTTAAAGTTATGTTATTCAAACATAAACCTAGATCGAAGTTAAGCTGCTTTACACTATAATCACTAATGCCTAAGCGGTTAAAGGTTTGAATTCCTCAGATTGTTGTGACAGGAATACTTCATCCTTGAGCTCTGTCTGAATCCCTTGATAGAGCTGGTTTAATAAGGCTTTCTTCTGATTTTCAGTAATGTCCATATGTTCGATATTGCTCTGGACATGCTTTACAATCTTAATCTCGTCCAGCCCAAGCATTTTTAGTGCATAGGCATAGCCATAAATTGCACCTTGCATTAACTTCTGATAAGGAAGTTGTTGCTGTACATGAGATTCTAAACTACCTAAAACACGCTCATTCAAATTGAGTTTTCTAAGCGGATCATGAGCTACACGTTCACATGGATATTTATAAGCAGATCGACATGAGTTTAAAAAACTCTCAGCCATTCGATCCAATTGCTTTTTTTGATTTGGGATTAAATTAGCTAAACCTAATTTAACCTCATCAACCAGTCTTTCAGCATATTGTCGAACTGCTAAATCAGCCATCGCAATACCAATCGTCTCATACCCATTTAAACTGGCATACCAAGCAAGCATCGCATGACAGCCATTCCACAAACGATTTTTAATGATTTGAATCTCAGAAATCTGATCCACCAAAATCATTTGACGCATTTTGCCCAACAATGGGCTGCGATTTTCCACATAAATCGGCATATCCATTTCACTATGGAATAGGATCAGATCCATATTTTGTAAGAATTGCCCTGTTTGAAACTGCCCACGCATGTCTTCTAAACAATGGGTAATCTGCTGTTCTTGCTTTACAGTCAGAGCAGTTTCCTCTGAAAGTTCAATCGTTTCTGGATTGAGATCATTTTGATATTGTTTGAACAGATTATGCTTAATATTGAGCTGACGATATAAGGCCTGATCCGTCAGTTTTGACACCATTCGATTGACCACAGTATCGCAAAAATAATGTTCACTTAAAATATGTTCTGCAATATCTTCATTCGTCATGGAAAGTAAGGCTTCACGGATATGTTTTAAGACCAAATACTTTGCACACACTTTATTGAGAATAATCAAAAAGGTAATGGGCTCATTATTGTCCGCATCTGCTGACATAAAACGGGCCAATAGTCCCTTCGCAATCGTTTTCGCCTCGGACTCAATCGCTTGTTCTGGTAAACACAGTGCAATCAGGCTAGATAGCATATACATCTCTAACATCTGCTGTTCATTGTCAGCATCAATCACAGTCAGATTATCAATACGCTCATCATAACAAGACTGACCATATCGAATACTATAGCTACCAAAACTGTTCACTGATTCTAAATATAAGCGATTTCGGGTTGATGCCAGAATGCGTTTTGGGCGTGTGTAACCATCCCAATAGGACAAAATCTGTGCCACATATCCCCCACCAATAGCACCAAAGCCATGAATCCCAACAGTCAATTGATTGACACTTTGCGGAAATAATTCTTGTAATTGTGGCATACCTATTTCAGGGATATATTGATCCAAAGCATTCAGGCACTCATACATGTCCTGATAGTAAAAATTTGCTTTAGAAAGCATCTGATCATTGGGTTCTTTAATATCTTTGAATAAAATCGTAATTCCGCCTGCATCATAGGCTGAACAAATACCATTCTCCGAGTCTTCAAACATTAAACATTGTTGCGGTTGTAGATTGAGTTTCTGTGCCGCTTTTAAAAATATTTCTGGATGCGGTTTGCCTTTTTCAACTTCATCACCACAGACCAATAGATCAAAAAATTTGTAGACATTGGCATTAATTAAATATTCTTCTGCAATTGCTCGACGACTTGAAGTCGCAACGGCCATTTTTAGACCAGACTTTCTTAAACGTTCTAAAACTTGAATTAGTCCTTTTTTAATCGGCACACCATTTTTACGTACAGACTCTAATTCAACCTCATCCGCACGGTTACAGATAGCAGTATAAGGAACATCTGTACCATAAAACTTTTGTGCCAGCTGCTCAGATGCTTTGGCACTTAACCCTAGACACTGCATCAAATATTCATCTGAAAATTCCTGTCCAATCAGCTCTTTTGATGCCTGTTTCAATGTCTGGAAGCGTAAACGCTCGGTATCAAACATTGTTCCATCCATGTCAAAAAGTGCTCCTTGAACAGGATAATCATGAAAAATCAGCATTGTTACTCCTCTGTTTTGTTATACTTTTTATAGAGTAACTAAAAAATAGGCTTAAAATTCAGATAGTAAACAAATGAAATAAATCTGATTAAAAAATAAACATAAAGACGACTCATAACAGCAATATATGACTGAAACAGTCGGAATACTTGCATTATGAGGAAAAAGATGAGTCATTTTTAGTCAAAATTCCTTTTATTCATCAAGTAGCAATGCAGTTTCACCCTCTTTTCGAATCAATATCCAACTAAAATAAAGACCAATCGATAGGGTTAAGAACAGTAATAAATAGAATGGGAAATGGGTATTAAAACGGTACAGGAATGTACTGAGTAAGGGGCCAACAATTAAACCCAATGCCTGTGTCGCAGTACAAAAACTTGCCATTTTAACCTGTGATTGCTGAGATACGGCTTGAGCAGCGCCTGTGGTAAATGCAGGTAATAAGCACGCCACAGAAATACCATAAAAAATATAACTTGCCTGAAACACAAAAATTGTAGGTGCGTAGAGTGAAAGTAATAGACCAAAACACATGGTGACTAAACCAATAATCACCAAACTATTTAATTTGAGTTTAAACACTTTCACAATTAAAAGTTGTGTCAGCACCAAACAAACACCGACAACCAACATGCATTGAGAAAAATAAACTGCACTCTGTTGGCTTCTGAGATAAAACTTATCCTGAATATAAAAACCTGCCGTCATATTTAAAGTCACAATTGCAACATAAGTGACAAAACCTAGAGTTAACCAGATCAGACTTTGCTTCAGAATTGGCTCATTCGCTCGTGCATTATCTTTATCTTGTTGCGGATTGAATGACTCAGCCTGAACTTGCGGACTTTTACTAAACAGGATGCCGAGTGCAATACTGACTAAGCCAAGTAAAGCCACAGCAATCCACATTGGGAAAAGCAAACCACCAAACAATAAAACTGAGGTTGCAAACGGGCCGATAATCATCCCAAAACTATTCATCGCACCAAACATCGCCATTTGTTTGCTACGATCAGCGGCTTCACTCGCATGTGTCATTACATAGCTTTGCAGGCCAATTTGCGGTAAAGCCATAAAAATGCCTGTAGAAGCACGACTCAATACCAGTAAGATAAAAATGAATAACGTGGGTAAAATCGCATGTGTTCCAAAATACAGAATCAAGGTGAAAATAGCCCAAGTAAAGGTCATTCCCCAAAAACCATAATTGACGAGTTGGTTGGGAGATAGCTGATTTTTCTTTTTCGCAATCCAGATCGAGGCAATTGCCATACAGATTGCCCCTGCTGAAACAATCACACCACCTTGGAATTCAGATAAATGTAATTGTCGTGTCAATGGGGCAAGTAAAGGGAGAATCATGGAAAAACAAGTTCCATTGATCAAAGCAGCTAGCGCTAAAAACTTTAAATTATTGTTCATCATGAAAATCATCAAAAGAAAAGGCATCTAAAACAGATGCCTTTTTGATTAGATTAGTATTTGAGGGTATAACTCAAACCATAAGTACGACCTTGTGCAGCTAGACTAGAAATATCGCCATACACAGTCGAAACTGCTTGGCTATATACAGACTTATAATCAGTATTCCAAACGTTATAAACACCAAATCCTAATGTACCCGGACCGGCTTTCGCATTGACAATCACATCCATCACTGCAAAACCTTTAATTTCTGCTGGTGGACGGCTTCCATACTTAATTGCATCTTTACACGCTTTATCCGTACCCCCAACAGCCAGAGTTTGAACGCGTAAACCTAGACCATCATTAAATTGCCAATCTGAATATACGGTACCTTTTAAGGGTGCTACACGAATCGCATCTAACTCTTGCCATTTTCCATTTGTATTTTTAAATTGACCACGTGTATAAGCTAAAGTACCACCGACATTCCATGCATCAGTCACCGCATACTTCACATTGCCTTCTAGGCCATAAACACGTTCATCGGTATCAATCACTTCGATTGCAAAGTTTGGTGGACCAAATTTCAAAGATTTATCCGACTTGTTATAGAACGCCGTAAGCCCTGTGGTTAACGCATTGTCTTGTAGACGCCAACCTAGCTCAAAACTATTCACTTTAATTGGATCAATGGTTTGATTGCTTACAACAAAGTTTGCTGGAACGTCTCTGAGCATACGTTGTACGTCTGGTAAGTTTGCACCTTGAGAGAAATTGGCAAAGACTTGTTGAGCATCTGTTAAATGATAAACTGCGCCTAAGTTAAATAAAGTTGCATCATGCTTGACCGAACCACCATTTAAAGTTTTAGGACTATATCCTGAGACGAAGTCTGCAACCATCGCTTCAGAATAAGGAACAGAATCCTGCACTTGGCTATCAATTCGTTCATGGCGCACGCCTGCTTGTAGGTTTAAGTGATCAGTGACTTCAAATTGACTCTGTAAGAAGAAACCAAGCTTCTCAGTATCTACATCTGGACCAAAAGCATAATTATTTAAAGGCTTAAACTTTAGACCATTACTACTGATAAAAGTATTTAGATCATAAAGTTGTGCTGTTTGTTTGCCATTTTCCTTATCGTAATCCACACCATAAGTTAGATTTAATGCACGTTCTGCCAGATTGAGCTTACTTTGAAGTGCTAAACGAGCACCAAAAACATCAATATCTGTTTCTGATTGGGTAACAATAAATGTTCTTCCACCTGGAATGGATGCATGTGCTAAAGCATTTGCACTTGGGAAGAATCGCCCTTTTTCAGTACGATAATAGGCCTCTGCATTTAAAGTCTGACCAAGAAAATCCTGATTTTCATATTGTGCATTTACTGCACTGCGCTTAGTACGTGGTTGAGTATCAAGCTCTAAACCTTTCACCGCTTTTTGACTAGGTTTTGCGCCTCGAAGTAAAACAGATAAGCCTGGACCATAATCAGCGCCATATTCACTGTCCTGCTCATCATTATAGTATTGCGCACCGATACTTAATTTTTGCTTATCTGCCAACTGCCAGTTTAAACGACCATTCACATCTACAGTTTCAGTATCTTGACGATCTGTTTGTGCAACTTCTGGACCTACACGATCACCGTGACTATCTTGAATTTCACCGCGTTGTGTATAGCTAGCACCTATAAAACCACTCCAATCCCCTTGGTTAAATGATGCAGACTGAAACGCTTCATAAGCTAAAGCATCACTTTTGAAATTATCACCTGAAGTTATACCGAGTTTGGTTTCAAAATTTACACCATCACCCGAACCTCTTTTGGTGATGATATTGATGATCCCACCTGTAGCACCTGCACCATAAATACTACTTGCACCTGACACGACTTCAACACGTTCGATCATGTCTGGGCTAATGCTATTTAATTGGCGTGAACTATCGCGTGAGCCCGTTTGCGGAACACCATCAATCATATATTGCACTGTACGACCACGCATGGTCATCCCATAGTTACTGGTCGTACCTGAACTTGGTGTTAAAGATGGAACCAACAGTCCTAAAATATCTGCGGTACTTTTACCAGCAGCAGCTTGTTTTGCAATGTCTTCTTGGCTAATACTGTAAACAGTTCCCGCAATCTCAGCGATACTTTGAGCTGAGCGAGTTGCTGTCATAACAATTGGTGCCAGTTGAGTTGGCATCTCAGCCTCAACCGTTGCACTTTGATTTACGGTTGAAGTCTGCTCGACATTTTGAGCATAAAGTTGCGTACTGATCGCCAAGCTGAGCAGTGTTAATGATGTCGAAAGTGAACGAACTTTCATAAATGACCCCTAGATGAGTTGTTGCGTTTGTTTTGCTTTGCGAATAAGCAGTTGACTAAGCAACACGCTTAAAACAGATGAAACTGCGAGAATGAGATAGAAGTTTCCATAACCAAATGCTTTGGCCAAGAAACCTGAGACCGCACCGCCAATGAAATAAACCAATAGTTCGAAGCAAACTAAAATCGTAAAATCAGTACCAGCTTGTTCTTTGGAGCTGGTCTGCATGAAATGTGCATACAAGGCTGTCATCGCGATGTAGCGAATGGCAAGAATGACAATGACAAAGCCACCAAGAAGTAAATGCCATTGATTCAACCAACTGAGCAAAACGGCTACACCCAACAAGGCGTAAACCAAACTTCGTGCCCAACCAGCCCAGATCAGCAATTGTGTTGCGGCTATTTTTTTTAATAAAAATGCAGCTGAAACAGCAGCTAATAATCCAATCCCTGCACCTATTACTGACATCAGTACGCCGATCTGTGCCAACGACCATTTCTGATCAATCAGCATCGGATTCAGCATCGCCATAGCTGGTGCTTCGACAATTCGATAACATACGATCAAGGCTAATGCCCATAACATTTCTGGACGTTTAAATGCACGGATCAAACTTGGCTGCTGTTTTGAGATTTTCTCTGCATTTGATTTTTCTTTAATTTGGAAAATAGCCAACATCGTCAATGCTGTCATAGCGGCTAAGGAAATCAGTGCAGTTTGCCAACCATAAAGCTCATACAGCCATAAAGTTGCTGCTCCACCAACCATACTGCCAAGCGCAACACCTATACTTTGCGCCATACTGCCTAGTCGATACTCAGATTCTGAAAAGGTTTCGACCGTATAGCCATCAATTGCGATATCTTGAGTTGCAGCAAAAGTTGAAATCCATAAACCGACAATAACAAATACACCAAGACCGTAATCGAATTGGGTAAGTGCCAAAGCAACGACCCCCAACACCAAAGCTATTTGCGTAAACAAAAGCCAAGTTTTACGTTTACCGAGTTTTTTGAAATAAAAACGATCAATTAGTGGTGCCCAAAAAAACTTGAATGCCCAAGGAATATAGAGCAGCGACAACATGCCAATCCAACGTAAATCTACGCCTTGATGACGCAGAATCGCAGGTAAGGCCACATTATAAAAATACAGTGGTAAGGCATGCGCGAGATATAAAACCACCACGACACTCAGGCTCAAGGCTGAGACTTTCTGAATATTTAATGAATTTTGATTCATAAATACCTCTGCAAAGCCCATTGTGTGGCTTCAGCTTTATCTACGCTCACAAAATATGGAACATGCCAAGCTTTGTGCAGAGCTGGTGTATCCAATCGAATACGATCTTCTTCATCTTGAGCAATACGAGCAAAACCCAAGCAATATTGGTAAAAATCTTGTTTATATTGTTTATACCACTTGCCTTGGATTGCTCTATATTCCTCCGGAAATTCTGTATTTGCATCGGTTTGCATGATCAACACAAAATTTCGCTGATGTTCGAAATAGTGCTGAATCCGTGCTAACCATTGTTCAAATTCTGCAACAGAGACATTCGCCGCAAAGCGCATGTCTAAGATATGCATTTCATTGATATATAAGCTCATGTAACACTCAGGAATTTGGCTGGCTGATCTGCTAGCTGTTGTTGTGATGTTTGGTAATATTCCCCAAACTTGTTATAGAAAGTTTCTCTAAAGCAGTAGTACAACATCGCTGTTTTTTCAGGCATCGGTATTAAACGTTGGCTTTCATAACAAAGCTCTGCCACCACTGCTGCATAAGGTTTAACGGTATGATCTGGCTCACCCACAATTTTTTTCGCTTGTGAATGTTCAAAAATATAGAAGCTGAGCAAACGAATGGTTGGACGTAAAAAGCCCTTACCAAACACAGATTTATCACCAAATAGCAAATGCCAACCGAGATCATTGGCATCACCTTCGTAATAACGACCTAAACGATCACGTTTACCTTCATAAATTTCGGTATAGCCCACATCTTTGCCATCAATTCCGACGATTAATAAACGGTGATGGTCATCTGCCAGCATCTTGTCGAAGTAAACCTGTAAATCCAGTTCCGACTTATTCAATTGCCACTGCGGAATTACATGTGGCTCATGCATCCACTTATGTAACAAAGGAATATCTTGGGGATATTGCACTTGACGTAAGTAATACTGTGTTCCATCTTCGTGGTATTCAAAGTAGTCAGGTAATTGCTGAGAAATTGTTTTCATATCGAACCTTTATAAAATTTAGAAGAAGGCTTAACCCGCTTTCGATTCAGTTTGCTGAATCGACCATTCAGCCAATGTTTCAGGACTGACGGGGTTCGGGATTGGATCAAGGAATACCGGTACTGGACGCTCTGCTTCATCGTTATAACTGGTGGTAAATAAACGAACACGGTTTAAACAAATTTTGGTGTAAGTTGGGCGCAGCATCGCAAATTTTTCAGCTCGTTCAGCCAGTTCTGGATGCTGTTGGTTAAACGCAACAATGGTGTTGGAAATGGTCTGCCAAAAATCAAGTTCTGAATATTCTGGATAATCTTGTAAGAACACATTACAGATATAACGGTAATGCACCATGAACAGCCCAGTGAAAATAAAATGACTTAAATCTGTTGCTTCATGACGTAATAACAAACCGCCTTCAGATGGGAATTGAGCCAATTCAGGGAAATCTTCATCCACTAAATTGATGTCATCAATGAAGTCTTTTAATACCAAGGCTTTTGGCACACCATTTTCATGTACCAACATGGTGTTTTCACCATGCGGTGAAAAAGCCAAGCCATAGCGATACAGGCAAAGCAGTAACGGACTGAGGCAGATTTGGGCAAATTGTGCTAACCATGCCAAAGGACTCAAACCAGACGCTTGAATCAGTACACTTAGAATCGATTGACCTGAAATATCTCGATGCAAAAGTGCTGCCTGAGAAAGCACTTGTTGAGATTGATCAACATAGCGATCGACACTTTCACGCCATAAGCAACCGAATAGTTCTTTAAATTGATATGGTGCGCCGTCAATGCGGTCAAAACATGGCTGGTGAATGGTTAAAGTTGCAACCTCACCTAAGAAAATCACACCTGTATTCTGTAAGTCTTGATCTTGCTGATGAATTTGCTTTAACCATGCAGTTACTGCTGGCGCTGCAAGGTTACGCTTAGACGGCAATCCACGATAGACAGCGGTATTAAAGATACTGACTGGCAGTTTAATGTAATGACGTTGTAGGTTTGATGTGTTGCATAATGTCCGAATAGACTGCATTGGTACATAGCTGTCTTGGCTAATGTTCAGCTCAATAATTTTTTGGTCGACAATTTCATTGGCATAAGTTGGCACGAGCCATTGGTGCCATTGCCATGCATGTACGGGAATCAAAAAATAATTTTGAGGGTCTAGATTTTTTTCTTGGAGAATATTGATGAATTGCTGTAGTTCATTGGCATCAAATTCATGTTGATATAAACCACATGCACTCCAATCTTCAGTACTTCGATACTCTGCTAAATCACGATGTACAGCTAACCACAACACTTTAACTTCAGGAGAAAGTTCTGGTGCAGCACTTAAATAATCATCATAACCAAAGCCCATACGGCCCTTGCTCATAATCAGCCAAGGGTGACCACGTAGCATGCCTTCAACTTTATAGTGTGGTTCAGTCAGCACTGCTGTGCTTGGTAAACGCGCTTCATTGAATAGATGCGCTTCTGCCAACCATGTATTATTCATTTCCTTAATCAAATATGCTTTGGTGAATGGCTTTACATTTGCCTTGTCAGACATTGCGACAATAAACTCATGTAAGTTCCAAGCAGGTTGATCATTTTCCTGACTATGAGTCACATCACGTACCGAAGCTTCCTGAATATTCCAGTGTCCGAGTAGATATTGATTTCCTTGAAACTCATACTGACGATTGCCTAAATCTAACTGATAACGTCCTGCTGACAATGCTTTAACTTCAATAATTTCTTCATATAGAAACTCTGCAATCGCCATTTCAATAAGACGTTGCCCTGCGGCACGCCATTGCTGCTGATTAATTTTTAAAGTTGCAAAGTTCATATCAGTTTCTCATAAGTTGAATGTACAGAAGCAGTTTGTGTACGTGTGTTTGCACCACGACGATTAGGATGCGCCGTCATCACGTTCTGTTCTGTTTTCTTGAAAATTGAATGGTTTTTATTGGCAGAATTTTCACAAACGCACTCCTTTGATTGTGCTTTGTCGTCTGCCATACAAATTTTTGGATTTTGAGAGAGATTAAAGTGTTGGAAGGTTTGCGCTTGATTGCCTAATTCATAAAGAGGTTCAGCAAGCAGTTGATTAATGATCGTTGCTGCACGATAAGCACCAAGACCTAAATCAGGCGTGCCGACACCATGACTATGCATTTCTTGATTTTGAACAAAGATATGGCCATTCAACCTATGTACAACGCGATAGTCTTCTGTAATCTGCCAACGCTGTTTATGATCAAATTCGATGTATGGCTTAAGCAATTGCATAAAACCAAAATCAGGTGTGAAATAACCCGTTGCGGCTACAAGAAAATCACAGTCGAGATGAAAAGACTGAGCTGTAGCACGATGTTCGAAATGCAGTCGGATTTTTTGCATATCTAAGACTTCTGCATCTTTCAAATCACATTGACTATGTAAATGTGTCTGTAAGCTTTGACCTGCTATGCTGCGGTGATAAAGTCTTTGATAAATTTCCCGAATGGTTTTTGCACTAATCCCTTTGTATAACAAGGCTTGTTGCTTTAACTGCTGTTCCTTCTGCTGCGCAGTCAAATCATAAAAATGTTGAGCATAATCTGGACTAAAATGTTCCAAACCTAATGGTGCATACTCCATTGGGAAGAAACCTTGAGAACGAGTAAACCAATGCAAATCAAACTGGTGATTATCGGTATCTTGCTGTTCGTCAAACAAGTCGATAAACACTTCAGCTGCGGATTGCCCCGAACCTAGTACAACAATATCGCCATGTAAATCTGTATCTGCATGCGTCACATACTGTGCTGAATGCAGACATTGTTGCGGACGGATTTTCTGAATCTTTGCCAAACATTCAGGCAAATATGGCACATTACCACTTCCAATCACTAAATGACGGCATAAATAACTTTGCTGAACACCATTTGATTCAACGACTACTTTAAAACCCATCGTTTGAGGTTCAATCCTCAAGACACGAGATTGGTATTCAATACAATCAAGTTGTTCTGCAACCCATTGACAGTAATGGTTATACTCACAACGTGGAATATGCGGCTGTTCTAAAAAGTAAAATTTATATAAGCGTTGCTGATGACGCAGATAATTCAAAAAGCTAAATAGGCTGGTTGGATCAACCATTGAGACCAGATCTGCCATAAACGGCACTTGCAATACCGTATTGGGTAACTGCATCCCTGCATGCCAGTCAAACTGAGCTTTCTGTTCGAAAATTGCATAGTTAAGTGTGCTTTTATTATGCAGCAGGCTGGCCAGACTCAGATTAAATGGCCCTAAACCAATTCCAATAAAATCAAGCATAACTGACATCCTTCTGTGAAATACACAGCGGATTTGGCAGTTCGACATAGACAGATTGGTTTTCTACAGGCGCAATCAGCTCATCTAATTCATGTAAACGTGTGAGCAAATTACCTTTATAAGGCAAGGTTGCATTGAACAATAATCCCTGTAATAAGCTACTGTCTGGATATTGCTGCAATTGCTCTTGCAATAAACTTGTTAGATGCCCAAGTAATTCATCTTCAGTAATATAGCCTGTTGCGCCAATCGCATTGATAATGCCAAACAAGGTATTGCCAAAGAAATAATAACTAAAACGTTCATCCACGAAATCTTTAGGTCCGACGGCAAACGCTTTTTCTTTTAGCTCAGGCAGCGCTTGCAGAATTTCAGTTGCAAACTCTTCGATATAATAAAAACCTTGGTTATCACGTAGCCATAAGGTTTTTGGGAAATGATTCTCTAATTCCAACAGCACATTCTGCTGATGTGATTCGAATGCCATGCCATGGCGATGATAGACATACATCAACGGTTGCAAACTGACTTCAAGGAAACGATTAAACCAATCCAAAGCAATTTCTGAGAAATCGGTTTCGTGATGTGCTTTTGCAATTTTTGCAAATAAAGCATTAAAACGATTTAAAGGTTTATTTGGATGATCCTGACATAAGGATGCAATACAAGTGACTTGCTGTTGAGGATGAAATGGCTGATCACGGAAAATACAGATACTTTCATTCACCACTTCATCATCAATTTTTAAGGCAATCCAAGCTGGGTCATTGACTGCCTTTAAACTTGGAAATTTTTTTAGAATATTCTGACCAAACTCACTGTGCCATAGACGATGAGTGAGTTCACCACGATGGCATTCTTTGGCTAAATTGACACGAATTGAATTGGTAATCATCACTGAAAGTGATGGTTTAACCATCCATGGTGCATTAAAACTCGCCAGTGTTCGGATAGAAGTGGTTGGAGAGAATTGCCAACCACGTAAACCTAAATCAATTAATTGCCCTGTTTGCTTCAAACGTTCAAACCAAGCTTTACCCTGCAAATAGCGGGCTTGCCAAGGATGTAATGGGAGTAATTTATATTCGGTGTGAGTCTTGAGCAGATTGAGATCATTTTCAGACAAATACCACTGTAACGCTGTTTTTAATTGAGTTGAAATACTTTCATCCGTAGCACAACCTTCGGAAATATAGTCCTGATGCACCAGCCAATAATGTAGTTGTGTCTTGCCCTTATGTTCAGGTGAAAACTTTAACCAATCTTCATGTACAAAACCTGTTCTACTTTTCGGCGCTGGATGCATGCTATGCCCCAGTATGAGTGCCTGCTCAGTTTCAATGAAACTCTGCCCTGCTTTGACCAAATCATCAAAATCAGTTTCACGGTGTGCTAAAAACTGTTGTAGCGCATCACGACTTTGAATCCACTTCTCTACTAAAGATGCAGCATCTAATGGAATAGACGATTCAAAAACCAGTTCTTCAAGCAATAACCCGACTATTGCAACAGGACTAAATGTCTTGATTTGACCATGAATAATAATTTGTGGAAGATCTGCTAAGCGATGTCTCCCGACTCGACTGACATAAGATAAAGGAAAATTACATTGTGCTTGAATAGAATGTATTGGGATTGATAACAGCGTCAAACCTTGGCTAAACGCATGTTGTTGCAGACTTTGCTGATTTTTATTAAGAAAGTGACCTTTGCCAGTTTCTTGCGTATATGCGTTGACGAAGTGTTGTATCGCCAACCGATTGGCAAGTGATTGCATCTGTCGGTATCCTCTTATAAAGAGAGAGTTAATTTTTTTTCGAATGTTTTGAGCTCTAAACAAACCTTATTACAATGCTATTCACCGTAATTGCTATTATTAATGGTAATAATTATCATTAATAATAGCAATTATAAAACAAATTAGCTTTTTGAACTTAATACTTTGTTTTTTATGGTGAAAAATTAATTTAGATCAAGAAAAATACAAAAGATAATAATTCTAATTATTAAATATTTTAATTATGATTTATTCTTTTATTGTTTTTATAAATCAAATAAAAAAGGGCTTTTATGTTTTATAGCCCTTTTAAAGATATTAACAATCTAAAATATCTGAAAATGTAGCTTCCAGTAACCTAGCTAGATCAATTGGGTTAAGACCAATGTCCAACCCCCTTTTTCCACCACTGACATAGATCTTATTTAATGATTTCGCTGTTTCATCTATTACAGTTTTGAGTCGTTTTTTCTGCCCTAGAGGACTAATTCCACCTACTAAATAACCAGTTAAACGTTCAGCATCTTTTGGATTGGCCATTTGTAACTTCTTACACCCTACTGCTGATGCAACTTTTTTTAAATTTAATTGATAATTCACTGGCAAAACTGCGATGAAATAATTTTTTTCATTGGTGACCATTAGCGTTTTGAATACTTCATCTACATTTAGATTGAGTTTTTCTGCGGCTTCTAAGCCAAAACTTTTTGCATTTACATCATGTTCATATTCATGAATTGTGAATGCTATTTTATTTTTTTCTAATAACTTACAAGCTGGAGTCATTTTTTTTCAGTTCTTTGCTTTAGTGATTAAAGTAGTATAAGTGTAGCATTTAAAAATTAAGGATTAAATTTACTTAGGCTATTTTTGAGATAAATCTATTCTTGATAAACACTCAATTAACCACATATATTTGCTAATAGTAAACAAAATGAGCTCAAGCAACGATGAGTTATAAACATAATAATTTGATGGCAATGCGTCAGAATTATTGGGATGATGAGTCATCTCCTGCTGTACAAGAAGAGAAAATTTTTCTTCGGAATACTTTGATTGAAGAAGATATTTTTAAAAATGCGACTTTAGACGACACCAAGTATTTTTTCTTTACATTACCCAGTATCATTATTGTGAAAGCTCATGCTTTAGGCTTTCATCATAGTCATGTAAAGCGTATGTTGATTGCTCATATTCATACTAATCGTGCTGCTTTAATGAGAAAATCTACTCTAAAAATTCAGTTCAGGATTTAGGACATCTGTATACGAAAGCCAAATTTGAAAGTTAAATTTTACTTAGGCTATTCTGATTTATTGACCTAATTCACAAATTTAGACTGATAATTCAAGAGATTGAACTATTTTAATACGTTCAAAAGCTGTAATATTCGCTACAATTTAAGTCTCGGCTTTCAACCCTCCGATTTCAGCATAGGATTTTTCTTTCATGTCAGATCAGAACGATAAGCTTAAGAATCTAAAAACCTCCTCTGTAGATCGTCGCTTATCTATTGCAAAAGCCTCTTTACTCGCTGGAACACGTTGGGCGACTGCTAGCGCTACTTCAATTTTTTCTAGTGAAGAAGAAAAAGAGAAAAAGCGTAAAAAAGCCATGGCTGAACAAGCTCATTATTTAGTTTCTGAAATAGGAAAACTAAAAGGATCAATCGTAAAGATTGGTCAAATGATGGCTTTATACGGCGAACATTTCTTACCTGAAGAAATTACACAAGCATTAAATACACTGAACAATCAAACTGTCGCACTAGCTTGGCCTGCAATCAAAGCGCATTTGCAAGAACAGTTAGGTTCAAAATTAGATGAACTCACGATTGATCATGAACCAATCGGTACAGCCTCACTTGCTCAAGTTCATCGTGCGACACGTAAATCAGATGGTTTAGAACTGGTTCTTAAAATTCAATACCCTGGTGTAGCGGAAGCAATTGATTCTGATATGAATCTCTTTAAGAACATGCTTAAACTCACACGTATGGTGCCACAAACTCGTGAATTTGATCAGTGGTTTGATGAAGTTCGTGAAATGATGCATCGAGAAGTCGACTATGACATCGAAGCAGCGACAACTCGCCGCTTTGCTGCACGCCTGAAAGATGATCCTCGTTATATCGTTCCTGAAATTGTCGATGAATTTTGCGCTAAAAAAGTGTTGTGCATGACCTTTGAACGTGGTGTGCCTGTAAATAGCCCTGTCATGCTCTCCCTCCCCCAAGAACGTCGTAACCAATTAGGCGAAGCTTCTTTGGAAATTGCAGTACGTGAGCTGTTTGAATGGGGCGAAATGCAAACCGATCCGAACTTCGGTAATTATCTTGTTCGTTTGGGTAACGGCGATGATATAAAGGACAAAATCGTTCTCCTAGACTTTGGTGCAATTCGTCAGTTCGATGAAAATTTGCTCACTGTTGCACGTAACCTGATCCATGCTGGTTATAACCATAACAAAGATGAAATGGTTAAAGCGATGACAGGCTACGAGTTCTTTGATGCAATGCCTGAAAGTATCAAACCAGGTATGGCAGATGTGTTCCTTATCGCCACAGAAGCATTTAGCTGTCCAGCTAACAATCCTGACATGCCAGCAGGTGTAATGGATGAGCAAGATCGCTACGATTGGAAAAAAAGCCAACTCCATAGTCGTGTCATGCAACAGGCAGCACAGTCTATGGCATCTCGTTATTTCTCGGTTCCACCAAAAGAATTTATGTTTATTAGCCGTAAGTTTATTGGTGCATATACGTTTATGACCGTGATCGAAGCAAAGACAAATGTACGAAAAATGATTCGTCAGTTTGCATAAGCACTATATCTAAAGTCATTTTGACCAATCTGATTTGTCAGTTTGGTCAATCTTTTTAAAAATTTATTTTTCTGATATTTTTTTTATTCATTTAAAAACAATAATATAAAATCTATATACGAATTATTTTACCCTTTATCTTTCTTAATTTAGCACGTCAAACAAGACATAGTTTTTTTGACTAGAGCATGTCAGCATAATTTTACAACCATCCTCTAGGATAAAATCATGTCGAATATGATGAATAAAGCTCAAGGCTTTGGGCTATCTTTGATCACTAAAATCGCAGGAAGCGAAGTATTAGATCAACTCAAATTAAGAAAATTTGTAGAGAAATCATTATATCAAGGATCAAAAACAGGTTTTAAAGTACTGAATAAAACACAAAAAGCGTTTAAACCACAAGCAATTGATAAGCAACGCCTCCCGAATCAAGTTAATAAAAATTTGTTTGATCTCAGCCTGACTGAAGAACAGCAAATGACAGTTGATGCAATGTCTCAATTCGCTGAAGAAGTTTTATATGCTTTAGCGCATGACGCTGATCATCAAGCACAATTCCCAGAACAACTTTGGCAGCATTTGGTTGACCTCGGTTTAAATTATTATGCACTTCCTGAAGCATTAGGTGGTGTCGCAGCTGAACAAAATATTGTCAGTAATATACTAATCGCAGAAAGTTTGGCAAAAGGTGATTTCAGTTTAACAGCAGGTCTGCTCAGCACATTTAGCGTTATTAATGCAATTACCCGTTGGGGTTCAACACAAGTTCAATCGATGTATTTGCCTGTGTTTGCTGAAGATACTGACGTTACGGCAACATTTGCATTTCAAGAAGCGACTCCTGCATTTAATCCATATCAGTTAAAAACCAAAGCAACTGAACAAAATGGACAAATGACCATTACAGGTGAAAAGACGTTGGTAATTTTGGGTGATACAGCCGATGTATTCCTTGTCAGTGCCGAGTTTAACGGTCAATCTGACATTTTTGTTGTACAGTCAAATGAAACGATTGCAATCAAAGCTAATCCAGCAATGGGATTAAAAGCAACTGAAACAGCAACACTTCACTTCAATCAAACACCAGCTTTACGCTTAGGCGATGCTGATTTTGATTACACTGCATTTGTCGACCTTGGAAACTTAATGTGGTGCGCCATGGCGATTGGTACAGGAGAAGCAATCAAAGCTTACTGTATTAAATATGCCAATGAACGTACTGCTTTTGGCGAACCCATCTCGCATCGTCAAAGTGTTGCATTCATGATTGCCGATATGGCCATTGAAATTGATGCTATGCGTATGTTGGTTTTAAATGCGGCAAGCTTGGCTGAAGCGGGTCAACCATTTCATCGTGAAGCCTATCTTGCTCGCTTACTTTGTGCCGAAAAATCTATGAAAATCGGTACAGATGGTGTTCAAATCTTAGGTGGTCATGGTTTTACTAAAGAGCATCCTGTTGAGCGTTGGTATCGTGATCTACGTGCAACCGCTATCTTACATTCTGGCTTGCATACGTAATTTTGGAGAATAATAATGAACTTACAAAATCCGAAAAAATTTAAAATGTTGGTTGATCAGGCGCATGAAACTGCAATCAATGTTTTGCGTCCAATCTCACGCAAATATGATAAAGCTGAACATGCCTATCCAAAAGAACTCGATATGCTCGCTGCCCTATTGGATGGTATGAATGAAAGTGGCGAAGGTGTGGGTGCTGCCAATGCGAGTAAACGAGGGACAGCGAACCCAGATGACATTGTGAATGGCGGTAACATGTCTGCGGCACTTGGTATTATTGAAATGTGTTATGGTGATACAGGCTTACTGCTCAGTATGCCACGTCAAGGCTTAGGCAACTCTGCCATTGCAGCAGTTGCGAATGATGAACAACTTGAACGTTTCAAAGGGACTTGGGCTGCTATGGCGATTACTGAACCTGGTTGTGGTTCAGACTCAGCGGCTATTCGTACAACAGCAACCAAAGATGGTGATGATTACATTTTAAATGGAGAAAAAATCTTTGTCACTTCTGGTGAACGTGCTGACTCAGTTGTGGTTTGGGCAACTCTAGATAAAAAGCTGGGTCGTGCTGCGATTAAATCTTTCGTTGTACCTAAAGGTACAGTAGGTATGAAAGTTGAACGTCTGGAACACAAGCTCGGGATTAAAGCCTCAGATACGGCGGTGATTAGCTTTACGGACTGCCGTGTACCTGCTGCCAATTTATTGGGTAATCCAGAAATTGATGTTGCTAAAGGTTTTGCTGGTGTTATGGAAACTTTTGATAACACTCGTCCACTTGTTGCAGCTATGGCGGTTGGTTGTGCCAAAGCTTCATTGGAGCGTATCAAGGAAATTTTCAAAGACCAGCTTGATCCTGACTACAAAACACCATATTTACAAACCTCAAATTTAGCCGCACAGATTTACCGTATGGAAGCTGAGTGGGAAGCTGCTCGCCTACTTATGATTAAAGCCACATGGATGGCTGACAATAAAAAGCCCAACTCTAAAGAAGCTTCGATTGCCAAAGCTAAAGCTGGTCGTGTTGGTAATGAAATCACGCTCAAATGTGTAGAACTTGCTGCAAGTGTAGGTTATGGTGAAGATGAGTTATTAGAAAAATGGGCACGTGACTCAAAAATCCTTGATATTTTTGAAGGTACACAACAGATTCAACAGCTCATTATTGCTCGTCGTGAATTGGGTAAATCTTCGAGTGAATTGAAATAAATACCCATTTTAAACAAAAAATTTAAAAAGGACGTTATTTACGTCCTTTTTATTTCCATATAGCGCGCTATCGCATCGTCACAAACTCTTCCGCAGATGTTGGATGAATCGCAACGGTATTATCAAAATCTTTTTTAGTCGCTCCCATTTTTAAAGCAACTGCAAAACCTTGCAGAATCTCATCCATGCCAAAACCGATACCGTGAATACCGACAATTTTTTCATTTTCACCCACACAGACTAGCTTCATTTTGGTCGGCTGACGATGTTGCGTAATGGCGCTATACATCGCAGTAAATGATGAATTATAAACTTTCACAACTTGCTGACCATATTTATCAATCGCTTCTTGCTCAGTTACCCCCACTGTTCCAATCGGAGGATGACTGAAAACAACCGTTGGAATATTATCGTAATCTAAATGCTCATCTGGCTTATGATTGAATAATCGCTCAGACAATTTACGACCTGCTGCAACTGCGACAGGTGTAAGCTCCATTTTCCCTGTGATATCTCCCACCGCATAAATGCCTGTTTGGGATGTATTCTGGAATTTATCGACTTGAATATATCCTCGATCATCGAGCTGTATATTGGCTTTTTCTAAATTCAAGCTCGCCGTATTTGGCTCACGGCCTGTTGCCCAAATCAAGCAATCGACAGTATGACTTTCGCCACTTTCTAAATGTAATACGACAGAGCCATCGGCATTCTTGGTGATTTTTTTAGGAACAGCTTGTGTATGTATAGTAATTCCATCTGTTTGCATCACTTCAACCAAAGTTTCACTTAAGAAAGAGTCAAAACGTCGAACAGGTAGATCTTTACGGATAAATAATCCAACTTGTGAACCTAAAGAATTAAGTACCCCAGCCAATTCAACTGCAATATAACCCGAACCAATCACTGCAACTGTTTTAGGTAAAGCCGTTAGTTCAAAGAAACCATTCGAATCAATGCCATATTCAACACCATCAATATCAGGCAATGATGGCTGTGTCCCCGTTGCAATCAGGATATGATCTGCTGTGAATTTCTCACCGTTGACTTCGATAGTATTTTTATCAATAAAATGAGCTGCGCCATGGATTAAATCAACTTTATTTTTGCTTAGGCTATTTTGATAAGATAGATGAATTCGTTCTATATAAGCTTGACGATTTTTGACCAGTGTCTGCCAATCGAAAGATTCAACTTTACTGTTAAAGCCATAATCATGAGCATATTTTTGAATTGATTCAGCAATATGTGCTGCATACCACATGACTTTTTTAGGCACACAGCCGACATTGACGCAGGTGCCACCAATTTCAGCCTTTTCAATCAAGGCGCATTTCTTCCCATACATCGCAGCACGATTGACCGATGCAATCCCACCACTTCCACCACCAATCGCAATATAATCATAATGTTTTGTCATCATCGCCTCATGCTGTAATTACACAATTATTTTTAAGTACTCTTTATAGATATACAGCAACATGATGCAAAAACTTTTGTTTTTTAAATTTTTAATACAAGAAAAAAGCACTGACCATGAGTGATCAATGCTTCTGCTTTGGGAAAGTTTTAAGTTATTCGGCTGCCACGGCTTCAGCTGAAGTTTCAACTAAAGATTGATCCAAGACACCAAATTTCTTAAATAGTTTTGCACGACGTTTTGGATAGATATTGGCTTTATTCAAATCACCTTTGTAGTGATCAAATACACGCTTATCCATCATTTTTGACCATAGTGGTGGAATTAATGCTGGTAATAGCATTGTTGCATAACCACTAGGTAATTCTGGTGCTTCATCAAAATGGCGCAGTGCTTGGAATGGACGTGTTGGATAAGCATGATGATCTGAATGACGCTGTAATTGATACAAGAATAAGTTGGTCACAATATTGTTATTGTTCCAGCTATGCTCTGGCATCGTACGTTCATATTTACCATTCTTATCTTTCTGGCGTTTCAAACCATAGTGTTCAATATAGTTAATAATCTCGAACAGACTAATCCCATAGAATGCCTGAGTGGCTAAATAAGGAATGACACCTTTACCGAATAATCCGATCATTGAACCATGAAAAGCAGCACTCATTCCCCAGCCTTGCAATAATTCATTTTCAGTTGACCAGAATTCTTTACCTTTACGTTTTAAACGATTAGTTTCAATTTCAATAGCAGATTTGAAAGAACCAATGACTGTACGTGGCCAAAACTCATAGAATGTTTCACCCATTTGTGAAGATGCCGGATCTTCAGGTGTTGCAGCACGTTTATGGTGTCCATACGGATGTTCTACACGGAAATGGTTATATCCTGTAGGTACAAGAGCAAGATGAGAAAGAATATGATCTATACGATCATGTTTATGGCTAAGCTCATGTGCAGTATTGATTGCGATACCATTGATCGCACCCATTGAAATACCCAATAGGATTTTATCGATAAATGAAGTTTCTTTACGGCTAGATAAATAACATGCGTAAAAATTAGCTGCATATTGTAATGGAAGAAAGCTTTTCACTAAGCGTGAATAATACGGATCTTTTTCAAGTAGTTTAATATCTTCATCAGTTGGGTTATTTGCGTCTTTACCAATAAGAGTATCAATTGTTGGGATCACAATATGTAGAACGATTGGACCACCCAGCGCAAAAATCTTTTTGAATGGGCGAGGAGCAAATTGATAACCTGCTAAAATGCCAATTCCAATTGCAGGTAAAGCTGGGCTAATTGCCCATAAATAACGTTTACGATCCAATTCAGTTTTCGATTTTGAAATGCTTACTGGCGTAAGTTCTTGCTCAACATTTACTGGTGCATTCATCATCTTATCCATGTCTTTGTATATATGTATATTTTGATGAATTATGAATTTCATGACAGTTGCAAGCGTCCAAAAAACCTATGTCAAAGTCTTTGGCATCATCACCCCTGTTTTTGTCCTAAAAACACATATTGAGTTATTACAGTAGCTCTCTATAATTTACAATCAATACATAATTTAAAAATCATATGGATGCTTTAAGTAAAATATTTGCTGATATACATTTAAATCACACCGAATATATCTACTTGAAAACTCAGGGAGAATGGAGTTTTATCTGTCAGGATCAAACAGCACTTATCGTATACATTGTTTTAGTTGGTTCAGTTTTCATTCAAATTGATTCACAAAATAGTTTAACTGCTCATGCTGGTGAAATTGTCCTAATTCCTTCTGGAACAGCACATACGGGTGCCGATAACTCCATCACAAAGCTTGTGAATGCAGTCGATATTTCAAAATTGTTTGATGGACATAAAGAAGATGCTATTGAATTCGGAACAGATTCGTCAGAGAAAAATCTTATTTTAAGTGTTCGTTGTCAGATTGACACCATCATGGCGCGCCCTTTTATTCAAGCGTTACCTTCAATCATTCATATTCAACACGGAGAAAATACAGCACCTGAATGGTTACAAATTGGTTTACACTTTTTAGCATTAGAGACACAAAATATTCAGGCAGGCAGAGATATTATTATTGATCATCTTGTAAATATTTTATTGATCAAATGTATCAGAGATCATATTCAACAGATCTCAACTCAACATGGCTGGCTGAGTGCCTTAAACCACCCCGAACTCAGCAATAGCCTTGCTGCAATTCATAACCATCCTGAAGATGCATGGACAGTTGAAACCCTTGCAGAACAATGCTGCATGTCGCGTTCAAAATTTGCAAGTTTATTTCATGAGGTGATCGGAGAATCTCCCTTGGCTTATCTACAACAACATCGTATGCGCTTAGCAAGCCAATATTTACGTAAAAGTAATTACTCCATTCATCTGATTGCAAATAAAGTGGGCTATTCTTCTGAAACAGCCTTTAGCCAAGCATTCAAACGAACTTTTGAAGTATCACCTAAGCAGTATCGACAGCAATTCATCGAAGCAGAAAATTAGAATATTAAAAAAGACACCGAGGTGTCTTTTTTATTTCTGTAAATTTTAACGGACAATACCGCGTGTAGACTTTTCGAGTGAATCAATAAACAATTGTGCTTCAGGCGTCTTCGTCAGTATGTCGCTACGAATCTGTTCAATCGCTTGCTCAGTGGTTAAACCAGCCTTATAAATCAGCTTATATGCTTCTCTTAAACCCTGAATCGTGTCTCGAGTCCAACCTTTGCGTCGCATGCCTTCAATATTCATACCATATGCATGTGCAGGATTACCAGATGCCATCACGTAAGCAGGAACATCCTTAAGAATTAAAGCTGCTCCACCAATCATGCTATATGAATCAATACGACAGAACTGATGAATACCCGCATTACCGCCTACAATAACATGATTGCCGACATGAACATGACCTGCAACGCCTACATTATTGGCAAAAATATTGTGATCACCAATTACACAGTCATGCGCAATATGGGTATTCACCATGAATAAGTTATGACTGCCAATTTTTGTTATTGCGTTATCCTGAACCGTACCTCTATGCAAAGTACAATGTTCACGAATAAAGTTATTATCCCCAATCTCTAGCCATGTCTCTTCACCTTGATACTTTAAATCTTGGCAAATTTCACCGACACTCGAAAACTGAAAAATATCATTATTTTTTCCAATTTTCGTAAAACCGCCAATTACCACATGTGAACGTAATTTAGTCCCAGCATCAATTGTTACATTCGGACCAACAATACAATAAGGTCCAATTTGTACATCAGATGCAATTTCTGCAGATGGGTCAATAATTGCGGTTGGGTGAATTAGTTTTTGACTACTCATGTCTGCTCAATTTTTTGGTGGGAAATCATGATTTCTGCTGTTGCAGCGACAATACCGTCGACACTAGCCTTACAATTGTACTTGTAAATGCCACGCTTTTGCATCACTAGTTCTGATTTTAAGACAAGCTGGTCACCAGCAACAACTTGTTTCTTAAATCTTACTTTTTCTGCGCCAGCAAATAAGAACAAAGATCCTTCTTTTGGCTTTTGATTTGTCAAAACAAAACCTAATATTCCTGAGACCTGTGCAAGAGCTTCAATAATCAACACACCTGGCATAATCGGGTATGTCGGGAAATGCCCTTGCAAAAACTCTTCATTAATAGAGACATTTTTATAGCCGACAATACTATTCTCAGTTATTTCTGTAACTCTATCAACAAGTAAAAAAGGATAACGATGCGGTAAATATTCACGAATCGTAAGAATATCCATGGGTAATTCAGGCATTGTAAATGCTGGAGATGTAGACTCAGTCATAATAAATTATTTACGTAACTTAA
Source organism: Acinetobacter sp. WCHA39 (assembly GCF_002165385.1). Lineage (NCBI taxonomy): Bacteria > Pseudomonadati > Pseudomonadota > Gammaproteobacteria > Moraxellales > Moraxellaceae > Acinetobacter > Acinetobacter sp. WCHA39. Next base: position 19,099 of record NZ_NHRP01000024.1, on the reverse strand, counting down.
AGGTTGATTCAAGGGACTCTAATTGAGCTTGCATATGATCAAGCCTTTTAGTGATTTGGGTCAATGGCACATCTGCTAATTGTCTAAGGCGTACAACAGTTCTTTTCCAGTGACTATTTTCAAATAGTCCAATTCCCGAAGAAAAGGTTCCCGCTTCAGAAATACTTTTTGTGACCATTGACATTCCAGTAAGCGTCACATTATTCGCAATATTTAAATGCCCTGCAACTGCGCTGCCACCACCAATAATACAGTTTTTGCCAATTCGGACACTTCCAGCGATTGCCGTATTTGCAGCGATGGCTGTATGTTGATCAATTTGAACATTGTGAGCAATTTGCACAAGGTTATCAATAATGACGCCATCTGCTAAAATTGTGTCATCTAATGCGCCACGATCAATACTACAATTTGAACCAATACGGACATCATTTCCGATTCTTACCGAACCGAGTTGAGCAATACGGTGCCATTTTCCTTGATAAGGTGCAAAACCAAAACCTTCTGATCCAATCACCGTATTCGCATGAATACGAACCCGATCTTTTAACTTTGCACCGCCAGTAATCGTGACATGCGCATCAATGAAACAGTCGTTACCAATTTCAACATCATCATCAATAAAAGCATGTGCTTGGATAATTGTATTATGTCCAATAACACAATGCTCACCAATGACAGCATAGTGTCCTATATAAGCATTATCAGCCACAATCGCAGAAGGATGAATTTGAGCAGTACTTTCGATACCTCTTTGAGAAACTTTCTTCTCAAATAAATGTGTAAGAATTGCAAAAGCGAGATAAGGATTTTCTACAACGATAAAATTTTGCTTCGATGATAATTGTTGTTTTAATGCAGTTGTCACAATATAAACACCTGCTTCGCTTGCTTCAGCTTGTGCTAAATATTTTTCACCATTTACAAAACAAATGTGATGATTTTGTGCCTGTTCCAAACTAGACAAATTAGAAATTTTAAAATCTTTATCACCAAAAAGCTCACCTTTTACAAGATGAGCTATTTCTTCTAAACGATAAATACGTCTATTCATTGATTATTTCAGTGCGTTAACCTTTTGGATCATTTTATCAGTTAAATCATACTGAGCGTCAGAGGCAATTGTTGAATTTTTATTCAAAATAAGATCTAAATTATTTTCTTTTCTTAATTGCTCAGCGACTTGCTTCACTTTTCCTTCAAATGCAGTGTTCATTGACTGTAATGTAGACTGTACTTTAGTCTGTAAACCCTGTTGAGTTGTATTGAACTCATTTAACTTAGCTTGATACAGCGCAGTCATTTTTTGAATATCTGCTTGATTCATCTTAGGACCATCAGTTTGCGCTTTTTGCTGCATAGTTTCCAATTCTTTGCCTAATTGTTCTAATCGTGTCGATGTTGGTTTAACTGATTGGCCAAGAGCAGCATTTTGTTGTTTAAGATATGTGCTACTTTCAACTACGCGAGCTAGATCAACAACACCTATACCAGCAGCATTCGTCATAGCAGAAACCGTTAAACCTAAGCCTAACATCAACATCGTTAATTTTTTCATTATTTCGTCCTTTTATATTTTAAGAGCTTAAAGGCCGTACTTAGAAAGTACGACCAATTTCAAATTGGATTGATTTGGTATTATCACCACTCTTATCATTAAGTGGATAAGCATAACTTAATGATAATGGACCAATCATCGTAATCCATGTGAAACCAGCACCAACGCTATAACGCATATTACCAAAATCGAACTTGTAGTTATCATTACAATATTGTTTGATATCAACCGTACTAGAACCTACTAATATATTACCTTTTGGTATATTACATTGCGTATCAAATACCTGAGCACCTTCGGCAAAAAGTACAGGTCGAACTTGACGTGTCCAATCTCCTTTGAATGGTAAAGGAAGCGCCAATTCTGTTCCAAATTGAACTAGTGCGTTACCACCCACTTCCTCTTTTGATAAGTCATCTTTACCCATTTCCTGGAAAATAACACTTGGATATTTAGGACCTAATGAACTGTTATCATAGCCACGGACTGATCCATAACCACCCGCATAGAAGTTTTTATAGAATGGTAGGTCATTACCATAACCTAATTTACCATAACCTCTAAGCACAAAACCCATAGGTAATGATTTGAATGCCTGAGCATCATAAGTCATTTTTTGATAGTCAACATCACTACCTGGAAGGCCTACTTCTAGACCAACACGGTGCGACATACCTGACGTCGGGAAAAGTGGTCTGTTCAAGGTGTTATAAGACCAACCTAAATTCAAAGTATAAGTTAGGAAACTACCCTCGAAAGCACTATTATAAGTAATCTCACCACCTGGTTTACATTTACCTGTATAGTTACCATCTAAATCTTTATCTAATTGGTCTTCAGGACAATAAGTGTTCTGTGCAGTTGCTTTACCACCATTTGCCAACAAATAATCACGAATGTATGTAGATACACTTGGACCTGTTCTTACTTTAGTTTCATCGATACCTAAAGACGCACTAATACTCTGATTTTCATCAATTGGGTATCCAAAACTTAAACTACCACCGACACTATCAGTAACATAGTTATTAACGTTATAGTTCTCACTTAACTTCGTTTTTCGATAATAAACGTTATAACCACGACTCACGCCATCAATAGTAAAATATGGGTCCGTCACACTTAAGTTATAATAGTCTTGTGTTTCAGAACGAGATAAATCAATCGCAACACGGTTTCCAGTACCCATAAAGTTGGTTTGGCTTAAACCTGCTTGGAAAGTAATACCACCATTTTGAGAATAACCGACCGCAAGTGTCGTTGTACCAGAGTGTTGCTCTTCGACATTAATATTTAAATCAACTTGGTCTGGTGAATTAGGTACACGAACAGGTTTTACATCAACAGTTTTAAAGAAACCTGTACGTTCCAGACGCACTTTGGATAAGTCAATTTTTTCATTGCTTGCTAAAGCACCTTCCATTTGGCGCATTTCACGACGTAATACTTCATCAGCTGTTTTACTATTTCCAGTAAAGTTAATACGACGAACAGTGACTTGCTGACCAGGGTTAATATAATAATTTAGATTCACAATCCCTGTTTGATTATTAATTTCAGGTACAACATTCACTTCTGCATAGTAATAACCTGCATTACCATATTTGCGAAGTAGCAACTGCTTAACGGCATTTACTTTTTCTTGTGAATAAGTTTCACCATCTTTATATAATTTTAGTGCTTTTAATTCTTCAGGTTTATAGAGTGCATCGCCTAAGAATTTGGTTTCACCAAACTTAAATTGACTACCTTCATCAACTGAAACCTCAATAAAGATGTGTTTTTTATCTTCGCTAATGTTGAGTTGTGAATTGATAATATTAAAGTTGATATAACCTTTATTCAGATATAGAGCTCGTAACGCTTCTAAGCTTGCTGCCATTTTTTCACGTGCATAGCGATCATTACGTGTAACAATAGAAGCCCAACCGCTTTCTTTAACTGCAAAAGCTTGTTTAATATCACTATCACTAAATACAGTATTACCAATGATATTAATATCAAATACTTTTGCAGCAGTACCTTCATTAAAATTAAGCTTGAGCTCAACACGGTTATTTGGTCTAGCAACAGTATCAATTGTTACATCTGCATCATAACGACCTTGCTGAGTATATTGTTGTTCAAGCTCAGTCTCAATAATCTGTAATGCAGATTTCTTGAACACTTCGCCTTCAGCAATACCCATCTTTTTTAAGCCCTGTTCTAAGGCTTCTTTAGGGATAAGTTTATTGCCTTTGAATTCCAATTTTGAAATGATTGGACGCTCTACAACTTTAAACACTAATACGTCTTTTTCTTTATAAGCTTTAATGTCATCAAATAAACCTGAAGCATATAAACCACGTATCGACTCAGCAATCATTGGATCACTTACTCTATCGCCACTATTTATTGGTAACATAGAATAGATACTTGCAGGTGTTAAACGCACGAGGCCATCAATTCGTATATCTTGTGCAAGAAACTCATCTGCTGCGTATGCTTGTTGTACCACTGCCATCGCACTAACCAGTGCCAAAGGCATTAATAAATGTGTGTGACGCATGCCCATATATTTTCCAGTAAGTTAAATTCCGTTTGCGTTTTTTATAAACGCATGAAGTCGTTAAATAAAGCCAAAAGCATCATGCTACCGAGCAGTAACATACCAACTTTTAGACCAAACATCTGTATTTGTTCAGAAACAGGTTTACCACGAATTGCTTCAATAAAGTAATAAACTAAATGACCGCCATCAAGCATCGGTATTGGTAATAAATTTAAAATTCCTAAACTAACACTCATCAATGCCATAAAAGAAATAAAGGTTTGCCACCCCATTTCAGCACTCTGTCCTGCAACTTTAGCAATCGTAATAGGACCTGATAAGTTATCCAATCCAATTAGTCCACGTACCATTTTAGTAATCGAACTAAAAATCATACCTGACAATTGTGTTGTTTTTTCAACAGCAACCCCGAAAGCTTCTACAGGTGAATACTGAATGGTTTGTTTATAGTCATTCGGAATTGTGATTTTACCTGCATCACTTTTCACTCCGAGAACACCACTCATATTACCCATATTGTCACGTTGGCCTTGAGGCATCACTTGTAAATGAACCAGTTTGCCTTGACGTAGCACATCAATATTTAAGAGTTTTTCAGGTGAATTTTGTACAACATCAACGACATCAAACCAATCTTTCATTGCAACGTTATTAATCGCAACAATTTTGTCTCCGACTTTCATACCTTGACGTATTGCAGCACCATCAGTACTCAGTTCTTTTACGATCGCTGGAATCACAGGACGATAAGGTAAAAACCCTAACTCATCCAAAGGCGATTGGCTCTGATCTTTTAGAAAATCTTTAATCGGTAAACTAAACTGTTTTTCAATTCCAGTACGCTCAACGACAATTGAAACCTGACCTGTCTCTCCAACACGATTAACTAAAGCGTAGTTTAGTTTTTCCCATGTCGGTGTCGTTTGACCATCAACCATTACTACTTTATCGCCAACATGTAAATTGACTTGAGCAGCAGGTGTATTTGGTACAATCTTACCAATACGTGTATTTAATTGTTCCTGAGCTGGTAAAAACAAAATCCAAAACAATAAAACAGCAAAAATAAGATTAATCAGCGGTCCAGCAGCAACAATTGCAATACGTTTCCAAGGTGACTGACGATTAAACGCATAAGGTAAATCTTGCTCAGCAACATTACCTTCACGCTCATCTAACATTTTGACATAACCACCAAGCGGCAATGCAGAAAGCTGGTATTGTATACCTGATTTTTTCGATTGCCATTTAAGCAAAGTGGGTCCAAAGCCAATAGAATAGACTAAAACTTTAACACCTAATTTACGTGCGACCCAATAATGACCAAACTCATGAATCGCGATCAGTGGGCCTAATAATAAAATCGCCGCAACAATCATAAATAGTGCGCTCATACGATTTAACCCCCTATACCCACGATGTACTTCTCTGCATTACCTCTTGCGATCATATCAGTCTGCAAAATGATGTCTATGCTTTCTGCTTTAGCATTTTGTACAGCTTGTAAAGTATGCTCGACCACTTGCGTAATTTCAGTGAATCGAATCTGCCGATTTAAAAATGCAGCGACCGCGATTTCATTGGCAGCATTCAAAATTGTAGGAGCCAACCCACCCTCACGCATTGCTTGACGAGCTAAATTTAAAGCTGGAAACTTAATATTATCAGGTGCCTGAAAATTTAATTGAGCTGTTTCAAACAGATTTAAAGCAGGAACATCCGTCTTTAATCGTTGCGGCCATGCCAATGCGTGCGCAATTGGCGTACACATGTCTGGGTTACCCATTTGTGCCAAAGTTGATCCATCCACATATTGCACCATGGAATGAATAATACTCTGTGGATGAACAACAACTGTAACAAAATGTTCTGATATTGAAAACAAATGACACGCTTCGATCAATTCCAAACCTTTATTCATTAAAGTCGCTGAATCTACCGAAATTTTTTGCCCCATCGACCAATTTGGATGCTTACAAGCCTGTTGAGGCGTTACATCATGTAATTGTTCTAAAGAATGATTAAGAAATGGACCACCAGAAGCTGTTAATAAAACCTGAGACACTCCAAGTTGTGGCTCACCTGTTCTCTCAATCTGTAAATAATTGTGCGGTAATGACTGAAAGATCGCATTATGCTCTGAATCGACAGGAAGCAATAAAGCATTATGATCACGTGCTGCCTGCATCATGATGTCACCTGACATCACTAAGGCTTCCTTGTTTGCAAGTAACACTCGTTTTCCCGCTTTGACTGCGGCAAGTGTTGGTAATAAACCAGCAGCACCGACAATTGCAGCCATAACAATATCAACTTCATCGTGTTCAGCAATCGCTATCAAACCCGCTTCATCTGTTAAAATTTCAATATTTTTTAGGTTTTCTTGATTTAAACGTTGCTCTAGTTCTAAAGCTTTTATTTTCGGAACAACCACTATTTTAGGGCTGTATTTTTTACATATTTCTACCAGTTCATCTAAACGACTATATGCAGAAACCGCATAAACAGAGTATTGGTCTGGGTGTCGTGCCAATACTTTTAAGGTACTTTGCCCAATAGAGCCCGTAACACCCAATATACAAACAGCCTGTGTCATTTATAGATCTACACCAATAAGTTTTACCAATACATACATACCAGTTGCAAAAATAGGCGATGCAGCAAGAAGTGAATCAATTCGATCTAATACTCCACCATGCCCAGGAAGTACACGACCTGAGTCTTTAATGCCTGCACGACGTTTGATCATTGACTCAAACAAGTCACCTAATACTGATGCAAAAACGGTAATAATAGAAAGAATCAGGAATAAGATAAGCTGTATTACAGTTAAGTCTAAATAGAAATGTTGTACAACCAACATAATCACAACTGTTGTTGCAATACCACCATACAATCCCTCAACCGATTTATTTGGGCTTACTGTAGGAGCAAGTTTTCTTTTACCCAATTTACGACCAACAAAATATGCACCACTATCTGCCCCCCAAACCAACAAGAACAAATACATCAGCCACCAAGGTGAGCTATGCCAAACCGCATAAAGCGCAGTCACTGCTGCAGAAATTAGAATAAAACCAATTGCATATAATGATACATTGTACCAATTATCTGATTCTGGAAAGTTTTTAACCCAGTAAATACTACCTAGCCACGTAAGAATAGATGCTGCCCATAGCAACAATGCAACATCATCAAAAAATAATGCGAGTGTTGAAACCGATGCTACACATATACCATATATCCAAGCCTTAGGTTTTGAAACAATAGCTTCTTTATGAGGCATAAGCTTAAACCACTCATAGCCTGCAACCCCAGCTGCTAAAATCATAAGCACAAACATTGGATAATGTGATTGCGTCGCAAACATGCAACTTAAAACAACAGCAACTAACACCAATGCGGTAATAATCCGCTCTAACATTATTAATTCTCTATTTTCGCTTGTTGAATCTGTTCTGTCGTCTTACCGAAACGTCGTTCACGTCCTGAAAAAACACGAAATGCGTAATCCAATTCTTCGACCTTAAACTCTGGCCATAAAGTTTCTGTAAAGTACAATTCTGCATACGCAGCTTGCCACAATAAGAAATTTGAAAGGCGATAATCTCCCCCTGTACGAATTAATAAATCCACAGCAGGTAGGTCATTTAGACTGACATATTTATCAAATAAATCAACATTTATATGATTTGTTTGAACTTTTCCAGCAAGAACATCTTGAGCGATACACTTGGCTGCATGCGCCATATCCCACATTCCGCCATAACTGATTGCAATCGTTAAAGTCATAGAATTGAAAGATGCCGTTTTTTGTTCTGCATATAACATTAAATCTTTTAATTCATTTGATAATTTAGAACGATCACCAATAAAACGTAATGCTATATTGAATTTTTCCATTCGAGGTAGTTGTTCATGAATTGTGTCTTCTAACAATTTCATTAACAAATCAACTTCGAACTGAGGTCTATTCCAATTTTCACTTGAAAATGCAAAAACAGTTAAAGCTTGAACACCAACTCTTTTACAATGTTCAACGATCGGATCAAGGACATTCTTACCTTCTCGATGCCCATCACCTTTTTGCAAATTATTTTTTTTTGCAAAACGATTGTTGCCATCCATAATGATGGCAACATGTTTTGGAAGAAGCGGTTCTTCTTGTAAGGTCATAAAAATTAGACCTTCATTAATTCTGCTTCTTTTGCAGCTAGACGTTTATCTACTTCTGCAACATATTTATCTGTGATCTTTTGAATATCTTCACCAGCACGGCGTTCATCATCTTCAGAAATTTCTTTTTCTTTCAATAATGCTTTGATATCACCTAAAACATCACGACGAATGTTTCGAATAGCAACTTTTGCATTTTCAGCTTCATTACGAGCAACTTTTTGCATGTCACGACGAGTTTCTTCAGTCAACGCAGGTAAAGGTACACGAATTGAATCAGCTGTAATTGGGTTTAAACCCAAATCGCTTTCACGAATTGCTTTATCAATTGGAGAAACCATTGTACGCTCAAATGGCTGAACAATAAGCGTACGAGAATCTTCAACACCTACGTTAGCAACTTGATTCAAAGGAACGTCAGAACCATAGTAAGGAACCATCACACCATTTAAAATTGATGGGTGAGCACGTCCAGTACGAACTTTAGCAAAACCTTGTTCTAAAGAATCAAGAGTTTTCTGCATGCGTTGTTCGCTATCTTTTTTGAGATCGTTAATCATATGATCTTCCTTACTTATTCATTAGGTATTACAAAATATTTAGACATTAGTATAAAGCGCTTTATGGCTCACGTACATTAATTCGTAACGTGAGTACCCTCTTTTTCACCCATAACAACAGAAAGTAAAGCACCCGATTTATTCATATCGAATACTTGTAATGGGACATTATGATCACGGCATAAGCAAATTGCTGTAAGATCCATTACACCCAACTTTTCATCAAGTACTTGATCGAAAGTTAAATTATCATACTTAACCGCATCATCATATTTACTTGGATCTTTATTATAAACACCATCAACTTTAGTTGCTTTTAAGATGAGGTTTGCTTCAATTTCAATACCACGTAAGCAAGCAGCTGTATCTGTGGTAAAGAATGGATTACCTGTACCCGCAACAAATACACAAACTTCACCTTGGCTTAGGTGGCGAATTGCATCACGACTTGAGTAAGATTCAACAACCGTGCCAATTGGAAGTGCAGACATTAAACGTGTTTTAATATTACGGCGCACTAATGCATCACGCATTGCCAAACCATTCATTACAGTTGCCAACATCCCCATTTGGTCACCTGTTACACGACCTACAAGCCCATCTTTTTGCAACTGACTACCACGGTATAAGTTACCACCACCCACAACAATACCAACCTGCACACCCAAACCAACCAAGTGTGCAATTGAAAGTGACATCTGATCTAATACTTGGGCATCAATACCCATATCTTTATTACCCGCTAAAGCTTCACCAGAAAGCTTTAACAAAATACGTGCATAACGTGGATTTTTAGAAGCTGACATACTTTTACTCCAAACCGACCAATCTCATAAATTCTTTTATCGCATTTAATATTAAGCAGATTTAATCTGAATTAACTTTGCAAATAAATCATATTCATCCGCATCTGTAATTTCGACTTCAAGCAGATCACCTGCTTTAATCACACTTTTATCAATATCTTCTACAAAAACATTACCGTCAATTTCAGGTGCATCCGCGTAAGAACGCGCTACCGCTACTGGAAATTCATCTTCCAAGCTATCTACAAGCACAGTCATCTTTTGACCGATACGCTTTTGTAGTTTTGCAGCAGAAATTTCTTGTTGGACTTCCATAAAACGTTCATAACGTTCTTGCTTAATTTCTTCAGGTACGTGATCAGGTAGATCATTTGCCGTTGCACCCTCTACTGGCGAATAAGTAAAACAGCCCACGCGATCTAATTGAGCTTCTTTTAACCACTCTAATAGAATTTGGAAATCTTCTTCAGTTTCACCAGGGAAACCCACAACAAAAGTTGAGCGAATCACCAATTCAGGGCATTTTTCACGCCACAATTTCAGACGCTCTAATGTATTTTCGCTATGGGCTGGTCGCTTCATTAATTTTAAAATGCGCGGACTGGCATGCTGAAAAGGAATATCTAAATATGGCAGGATTTTCCCTTGTGCCATTAGGTCAATAACTGCATCGACATGTGGGTACGGATAAACATAATGTAAACGCACCCAAATACCAAGCTGACCAAGTGCTTCACACATATCATAGAACTTAGTTTTTACAGGTTGACCATTCCAAAAATCCAACTTGTATTTGGTATCGACACCATAAGCAGAAGTATCTTGAGAAATAACCAATACTTCTTTTACACCAGCACGTTTTAATGCTGCTGCTTCATCTAACACACTACCCACAGGACGAGAAACTAAATCACCACGCATACTTGGGATAATGCAGAAAGTACAACGATGGTTACAGCCTTCTGATATTTTTAAATAAGCATAATGTTTTGGTGTTAGACGCACACCTTGTTCTGGGACTAGATCAATAAATGGGTTATGTTTTGGAGGAGCTGGTACATATTCATGTACAGCTTCCATTACATCTTGATAAGCTGCCGCCCCTGTAACTTTAAGCACATTTGGGTGCATTTGACGAATTTTATCTTCATCTTTACCTAAGCAACCAGTAACGATCACACGACCGTTTTCGCTCATGGCTTCGCCAATGGCATCTAAAGACTCTTGCACTGCAGATTCAATAAAACCACAGGTGTTAACAACAACCAAATCTGCACCGTCGTAATCTGATGCAACTTGATAACCTTCAGTCTTTAACTGAGTTAAAATTCGTTCAGAATCTACCAATGCCTTAGGACAACCTAAAGATACAAAACCGACTTTGGGGGTCTTCATGAATCTGCGCTCCACTTGAATCGGCGTATTGTATGACTTTTCTTTGCTGCCGCATAGCTACAAAGCTATCTCTTTGTGTAATGCACCAAAATACAACCAAAATTTTAAACAAACCCTAACAACGCACCATTTTAAAGCATGATAAAATATTGAAATAACTCAATCTATGTGAAAAATACAGCATAAACTCATTATTTATGAATTAAGTTATTGAAAATTAGCTAATACAAAGTTGGCTTGCATTTTGCATTAAATACATTTCAGAAGTTAATGGCTATTCATCTATATTGATATTTATTGCGCCATTTTAAAACAGGACGATTCACAAATGGATCAACATAACACTATCGACTATCGACTGCTCGTAGATAATCTGACCACTGCCATATTATTGGTCGATAGTAAACTTAATATTTTTTATTTAAATTCGGCTTGTGAAGCATTATTCGATGTTAGTTTACTTCGCGCATCAGGTCAGCCTGTGCTCAATCTACTTCATGCACATGACGATTCATTTAATACACATGAAGCTTTATTAAATACATTAAAAAGCGGACAACATTACACACGCCGCGAAGCTGTAATTAATGTGAATTTTAAACCAATCCATGTGGATTATACGGTCTCACAACTAAATGCAGGTAAAAGTTATCACCCACTTTTATTAATCGAACTCAATCCAATTGATCGGATGTTGAAAATTTCTAAAGAAGAAAATTTAGTACAACAACATCAAGTCGCACGCCAACTAGTTCGCGGCGTGGCACATGAAATTAAGAATCCTCTAGCGGGCATTCGTGGTGCAACACAATTACTTGCTCGCAGCTTAAATGATGAAAGCTATCGTGAGTTTACCGACATTATTATTAGTGAAGTCGATCGCCTAACCAATCTCGCAGATACCATGCTTGGTTCACGTCAATTACCAAGCTACGAACTGGTTAATGTACATGAACCTTTAGAGCGCGTTCGTTCACTTATTGTGAACCAAACGAAGAAAAAAATTAAGATTACTCGTGATTACGACCTGTCTTTACCTGATGTGATGGCTGACCGTGATCAACTGATTCAAGTCATGCTCAATATCAGCGTAAATGCTGTGCAAGCAATGACTGAAAATAAAGATTTTTTTGTCGATTCAGAACCAGAGCTAATTTTAAGAACGCGCATTCAACGCTTAGTCACAATTAACGGTGTTCTGAATCGCTCATCGATAAGAATTGATATTGAAGACAATGGACCAGGTGTTCCAGAAAGCATATTAGAGTCTGTATTTTACCCTCTTGTGACTGGGCGAGCAAAGGGAACAGGGCTTGGCCTCAGTATCGCGCAAAACATCATGCATCAACACAACGGAATGATCGAGTGTCAATCCGTTCCAGGAAAAACCATATTTAGCTTATATTTACCTTGGGAGTCAGACCGTGTCACGAAATAAAATTTGGGTAATTGATGACGATCGTGCCATGCGTTGGGTACTCGAAAAAACTTTTAAAGAAGAAGGTTTTGACGTCACCAACTTTGAAGAAGCACAAACAGCGCTAGAACGTTTGCATGATGCTGCACCCGATGTCATTTTGACAGATATTCGTATGCCTGGAATTGATGGCTTAACTTTCCTATCTAAAGTTAAAAACACGCATCCAGATCTACCTGTCATCATCATGACAGCACATTCTGATTTAGAATCTGCCGTCTCAAGTTACCAAACTGGTGCATTTGAGTATTTACCAAAACCATTTGATATCGATGAAGCTTTAGCATTAGTGAATCGTGCTATTTTACATATCAATAAATTGCAACAACAAGAAGCAACCAAAGCAACGACACCTTTACAATCAACCGAAATTATTGGTGAATCACCTGCAATGCAGGAGGTGTTTCGTGCCATTGGACGTCTATCTCAATCCCATATCACGGTTCTTATAAATGGTGAGTCAGGTACAGGTAAAGAACTTGTCGCACATGCATTACACAAGCATTCCCCTCGTCGTGCCAAACCATTTATTGCACTCAATATGGCTGCCATTCCAAAAGACTTAATCGAAACTGAGTTATTTGGGCATGAAAAAGGTGCATTTACAGGTGCAAATACTCAGCATCAAGGTCGCTTTGAGCAAGCCAACGGCGGTACATTATTTCTTGATGAAATTGGTGATATGCCATTTGAAACCCAGACACGTTTACTACGCGTCCTTGCTGATGGCGAGTTCTACCGTGTTGGTGGACATATTCCAGTTAAAGTTGATGTCCGAATTGTAGCCGCAACCCACCAAGACTTAGAGAAGTTAGTGAATGAAGGTCGTTTCCGTGAGGACTTGTACCATCGCCTTAATGTGATTCGCATTCATATTCCGAAACTTGCTCATCGTAGTGAAGATATTCCGATGCTTGCGCAACATTTCTTGGCGCGTGCAGGTAAAGAATTAGGTGTTAGTCCTAAAATCTTACGTACAGAAACAACTGACTATATGCAGCAACTCCCTTGGCCAGGTAACGTTCGTCAATTAGAAAATACTTGTCGTTGGTTAACAGTCATGATTACTGGACGTGAAGTCTATCCAGAAGATCTACCTGCTGAGCTAAAACAAGTTGCTATACAGAAGTCGACGAATGATGCATCAGCTACAAGCCCAGCATTAGTTGAAAGAATTGCTGTACATCATTGGGATGAGCTACTAGCTCAATGGGCGATCCAAAAGTTAAAAAATGGTGAAATGAAAATTTTAGATATCGCAACACCAATGTTTGAGCGCACTTTGATTAATGCAGCCCTACAACAAACACGTGGTCGCAAACGCCATGCAGCAGAGCTTTTAGGTTGGGGCCGTAACACGCTGACTCGCAAACTTAAAGAGCTTGGCATGGATTCAACAGACGATGATGAAGACGATGAAGTGCGTTCAGCATAAATCATAAACAGTCCATAAAAGCGAGTAATGATCACATTACTCGCTTTTTTACATTGAGATGTTTAGATACATGATCTAATGTCATAGCCATACAAGACATATGGTTTTTGCTATAATAAAAATATTCCCTTAACGCTCATTGAATATAATGACTGATATTTGTTACCCAAGTTGCGAACAACCTCAAACTCGTCGTGGTCAAGAACGTCGCCTTGCCTTATTACTATGTGCAACCGATTTATTTCTTGAAAAAGGTTATGATGCGGTTTCCTTGGATGATATTGTCAATCATGCAGGTGGCTCAAAAGCTTCTATTTATAAATATTTTGGCAACAAAGAAGGTCTCTTTACTGCGATTTGTGATTATCGTCGTGAAGTGTTTTTTAAAGGTGTTTGCTTTCCATACACTTCAGAACAAAATAATTTAAGAACATACCTTGTACAAACATTAAAACGCTTTTATCAACATATTATTCAACCTGAAAATATTGCCTTTATGCGCATGTTCACCGAGCAAACTCAAAAAGATATACAATTAGCTCACTATTTTTATGACCAATGTGCTTTAAATATACAGAATACGATTGCATTTGCTTTAGGTCAGGCACACGACCTCAATGAAATATACTGCTCTAACCCTCATTTCTCTGCCATGATGTATTTCGGAATTTTACGTGATGTCGAGTGGCGACTTTTAATGGGTTTAGAAGTATCAGCAAATGACGCTGAAATAACTGATTATATTAATTATTCCGTTGATTTATTCTTAAAAGCTCATCAAAATCTAGGGCCTGTTGCCACTTTATAAATGAGTTGCGTTGTAGGCTAAAAATTCATCAGACAAGGCGTGAAATGCAGGCAATGGCTATTCCCTTGCCAAGTTTCATAACGAGGTATGAGGGATTTTTAGCCACAACCCTTTGGGACAGGGACATTTTTTGCCGCTACTGCGTTATGTTTCTCTCATTTAGATCACTAAATTTCGCAAAACATGCCTTGTATCGTCTAAAAAACGTCCTCTGTCGCAACCATAGAGAAAATGGCAACAGGCCCTTAATTCTTTTGCATTTTTTTTGGGGTGTAGTATAGTAGTCAATTCCTTTTTTATCACCACCCATTAAATAACAATTAATTATTGTTTTTATTCAATAATTATTGTGGGAGTAACTATGGCGCTTCGGCATTTCCTGACTTTACGAGACCTTTCAACTTTAGAGTTGCAACGCATTTTAGACCGTGCACAAGAATTGAAACGCATGCAACATGCAAATACGGTTTTTCAACCATTTGTAGGTAAAGTCTTAGGAATGATTTTTGAGAAATCGAGTACACGTACACGTATTTCTTTTGAAGCCGGTATTTGCCAATTTGGTGGTAATGCAATTTTCCTTTCTCCACGAGATACTCAATTAGGTCGTGGTGAGCCAATTGAGGATTCAGCACGTGTCATTTCAAGCATGCTTAATATCGTGATGATTCGTACTTTTGGCCATGATATTGTTGAACGTTTTGCTTCTTATTCGAAAGTTCCTGTCATTAATGGATTAACGGATGACCACCATCCATGTCAATTACTTGCTGACTTACAAACCTTTCAAGAACACCGTGGAAGCATTAAAGGTAAAACCGTTGCTTGGATTGGCGATGGCAATAATATGTGTAATTCATACATTGAGGCAGCACATATGATGGGTTTTAAACTCAAAATTGCTGCACCTGAAGGTTATGAACCAAAACCTGAGTTTTTGACTGAATTTGCCGATTGTGTAGAAGTGTTTAATAAAGCTGAGGATGCTGCGGTTAATGCTGACCTGATCGTAACTGATGTATGGGCAAGCATGGGGCAAGAAGAAGAACAAAAGCTTCGTGAAAAAGCATTTGCTGATTTCCAAGTGAATGAAAAATTAATGGATCTGGCTCATCCAGATTGTTTATTTATGCATTGCTTACCCGCACACCGTGGCGAAGAAATTTCTGAGCACATGCTCGATCATAAAAATTCAGTGGTTTGGGATGAAGCAGAAAACCGTTTACATGCCCAAAAGGCATTGATGGAATTCCTACTCAATGAGAATTTAAAAAAAGACTAAATAGCTAAAGAAAACAGCATCATCATGATGCTGTTTTTATTTTTGCGATCTAAATTGAACACTTAAATAAAAACACTTATAGTAGAAAAATCTTTTATTAGAAGAAGTTTCTCATCTTGGTTGAAACTTTGATAACTACAAAGCGAACATTATGACTTCACTCGAACAAGCACTTTCTGAAATTCCTAGTTTTTCTTTGGTGCACGAGCATTTATTTAGTTCTGCTCAGCCTAGCGTTGAACAATTACAGCAAATTAAAGAATATGGCTGTAGTACAGTAATCAATCTTGCGACAAGCAAATCAGAAAATCATTTAGCTGAACAAGACCAAATCTGCTTGGATTTAGGCTTAAACTACATTCATATTCCTATTGATTGGGATCTTCCTTGTGCAGAACAATGCTTATTCGTTTTAGATTTAATTGCTCATCTTGTTCAAAATGAAATTGTTTGGCTGCATTGTGCCAAAAACATGCGTGTAAGTAGTTTGATGTATTTATATCGTCAATTTTATATGGATATGGATATGCCAACGGCTCAAGCATTACTTCACGAAATTTGGGAACCGAATGAGACTTGGACAGGTTTAATTCATAGTATTACTTTACAACTGCAAGGTCGTAAAGCAACACTTGAACTTGAACAATCATTGATGAATGTACATCATCTTGTTTGATGTGAAATTAAGACAGTTGCTGTTGCTAAAATACCTTCTTGGCGACCTGTAAATCCTAGTTGTTCCGTTGTCGTTGCTTTGACACTAATTTGAGTGATATCGACTTCAAGTACATCAGCAATACTTTGGCGCATTTCTAAATTATGTTTTGCGAGCTTTGGACGTTCACACGCAACTGTGATATCAGCATTATTTAAATGATAACCACGATCCAGAATCAACTGATACACATGCTTAAGCAACACACGACTATCTGCACCCTTATATTCTGGGTCAGTGTCAGGAAAATGTTGTCCAATATCGCCTAAAGCCAATGCACCCAACAATGCATCACACAGCGCATGCAGCACCACGTCACCATCAGAATGGGCTTTTAAACCATGCGTATGCGGAATTTTAATCCCAGCTAAAGTAACGAAATTGCCTTCTTCAAAAGCATGTACATCAATTCCTTGTCCAATACGAATTTGAGCAACCATATGATTTTCCTTTTACAATATACTGAACAAATCTTGTATTCAGGCTTTCTATTTCGCTATAGTACAGTGAGCAAATTAGGCTGAACATATAAGTGATTATGCTGTTGAACACCTTAATAAATCAATTAAAGAAATCTGGTTATATCATCACATTGAGTTGTTTTTGCTCATCATTTGTATTTGCCGCATCGATTAATTGTACAACACAGAATGCTGAGCAAAAAAAAATTTGTTCTAAGCAATATCAAGACCAACGAACTAAGCTGAATAATAAGTTTTTAACCGCTTATCTTGTGACTGATGCTCCAATTCAACTACTACATGACACACAAAAACTTTGGCTTAATCAAATCCAACAATGCAAATCTAAAAATTGTTATCAGCAACAATTTGATGTTCGTTTAGATGATTTAAACTTTTATACTTCAATGAATCAGACGCTTACACAACACTATTTAAAATTTGAACATGGTGATTTAGCCAAACAACCTGTTCACATTCAGATTCATCAACTTGATAAAGATAAGTTAAAAATCGAAGGAATTGCTTATCGTAATCCCAATAATCGTGTGGAGACTCAAACTTTATCTTTACTTGCCTACACCACTCCCGAACAAAAGAATCTCATTATTGATAATGAAAAAAAATGCCAGTACCAATTTGACTTTCAAAAAGCCTTATTAATTATAAAAAGTGGGCAAAAAGATTGTGAACGTTTTACAGGAATTTATCGTTTGTATGATTAATTAATAAAAGTGATATAAGCCGATGTTTTCACATCGGCTTTTTATATTTAGCTTGGGAATTTTTGTGCAATTTCCTCGCTAATCAATACCGCTGTTGCGGCAGATAAAGTCCAGCCTAAATGCCCATGCCCAGTATTGTAAAATACTCGCGCATGTTTCCCCTGTTTCACCACAGGCAACATATTTGGCATCATCGGACGTAAGCCCGCCCATGGTACAGCGTGCTCAGTTGAAATATCAAAATTTTGGTTAACCCAATTAATTAAAGGTTGGATTCGATCTGTTCGAATATCCCGATTGTAACCATTAAACTCCGCTGTACCAGCTACACGGAAACGATCCACGCCTAATCTTGAGGTTACAATCTTTGCACTTTCATCTAGCAAGCTGACCCAAGGCGCATTTTTTACACTTCGCTCATCTTTAAGCTGAACTGTAATTGAATATCCTTTTACGGGATAGACATTGACAGTATCACCAAGCATATCGGCTAATTGGTAACTTCCAACGCCACCACACACAACGATTAAGTCTGCTTCCATTATGGTCTGCTCATCTGCTTTTGAGTTCATATTCTCAGAACTCTTTTTACAGCTAACAATCACTTTATCTTGCAAACATTTAACATCAACAACATCCAAACCAAAGCGATATTTCACGCCATACGCTTGCGTTCTTTCCGCCAAACCAACAGAGTACTTATGAATATCACCTGTTGCATCGCCTGCTGTGTAATATCCACCATAATAATCACCAGTTAAATTTGGCTCAATTGCCTTCATTTCTTCAGGTGTAATTGCATGACGTTCAAGTTTACCTTCCACTAAAACATCATTCACTTTTTTTGCGACATCAAAGTCTTCTTTGCTGTGGTACATATGCAAAATACCACGCTTTTCTAAATCAAAAGCAATATTCTCTTTTTCTGCAATTTCAAATAATCGTTGTCTTGCTAACAACGCCAAACGAACTGTTTCAATTGTATTTACTTTCTTTGTACACGACAAATTTCATAGGGCCCTTGTCCTATCAGGCTTTTTCTTCCTTAAAATTGCGAGCACTTTCTTAAATTCTTCTTTTTTTCCAAAACCAATCAAACGTAGAATAGCCATTTGAACATAGTCCAAACCGTAGCGAAATAAACTTACTG
>NZ_NHRP01000023.1:0-50064 GCF_002165385.1 Acinetobacter sp. WCHA39 | reverse complement strand
CTAGGCAAAAAGGTTCCATTTTTGCCCATTGGGCATCAGTAAGTATGTATCTATCCATAGTACTATTATAAATTAATTAGTAGCCTTTGTTAATTCTCAACAAGCCCTAGGTAATCCTGTTGATTAGAGGAAGATTCGTAAAGCCCGATATCCAAACAAAGGATGTATAACTTTCCTAACCGTTCAATTGCATTATTAAAATATTTAAAATCCTCTACCTCTGTCTTAGACAGGCTAAATTTATAGTCAACAGATTTATCTTTTCTTATTTCTGGCTGCAAAACCTCATGTATAGAGAAATAGCTTCTGATCAGACTCTCATCAAGTCTGGTTTGTACACTAAGATCTCTATCATCAATAAAAACTTGCTTATGCCAACAGTAATCATTGAACAGCTTAGCCAAATTACTCTCTTTCTTTTCTTCAAACCCAACTTTCGAAAATACATCTGTTGAATATTCAATAACTTTCCTTAGAGCAGGTATTTCTAAACCATTCCATTCTGGTAAAAGCTGCGACTTATAGCATAGGTTGAGTATTGCTTGATTGATGCGTTCCCTGTTTGAGGAAGCCATTCTTTCATACGTCTCCCATGTTGCTATTTTCCCAAACTTAAGCGTCGAAAGCCAAGCATCGTAGTTCTGTATCATCTCTATTGTTTCCAAAAACAATGGAGATTGGTCACACATTCCTTCCAGTTGGATATCTTTATAATTTTTCTTATATCTAATCCTTAGCAATAAAAATAAATCTTCTTTTTCTATCTTTACTAAATTATGATTATAAGACATGAAAACCCCATATTTTGTTACTTTCAAAGCATTAGCTATAGATATTATTCAGTAATTTTTATCATAAAATTCATATTTTAAAAATTAAAAAATCATAAAATTATTCACAATTTCAAAGCGAGCATTAGTTCCAAAAATTGAGCACAACTGTTCAATTATTTGGACTAAGAGGAAATACTGTTTGAAGATTTTTAAGGTAAGCTGCCTAACTCTTTGCGAGTCAGAACAGATTCCTAATTAAGAATGATTAAAAAGTACAAAGCGATCTAAGTGACTTTATGTGAAGAATCTCTGAGGAATAAACGAGCTATCCAATTATTTATGCTGGACTAAAAGCAGCGCTCAAGTAAGCGCCCCTCCTTCAAAGGTATAACGTTTAACTCTATTTTTTTGAGATTAAAATTTCTTGCAATAAATCATGATTTTTTCTTAACTCGTGGATAATTGTTTCGTCCATGTAGTCAGTATTGTTATATGGCATATTGTAACCAAATTTCTTTAACATAACTGAAGGTTGTTCCGAGTTTAGAATACTTCTCAAATTTCCAATTTCTTCTCGTAATTCTTTTACTTGCTTAGCTTTTTTTTCAGATAAAACTTTACGTCGCTTGTAACCTTCGCTTAATACTTCTATCAAATCCTCTTCTTTTTCCTTAATTAATGCTCTCACCCAATCAACATCAAATTTTTCATATTCTTTTATCAATATTGGATTTATTGCAGCTACTGCCTGATTCAAGCTCTTCCATTTATGACCATTTAAGGCACATTGCCCACGTAAAACTCTATATAAAATTTCACGCCTAGGTAATAATTTTTTATCGTAGCGTGCTCTTACAGCACGAATTGCACCAACTTTTCTTTCTAATCTAGCATTACGACAACAATGATAAGCACCCATTACTTCTACATATGCCATTAAAAGTTCAGAAAATCGTTTCTTACATTCCCTTATAGATAAACTACTTTTTTCACTTTTCAATAAATCTATTTTTATAAAAAAATCATATATTTGACTTGGTTTAAAACTAGGGTCATTTGGAAACTGTGAGATTACTGTCACTCTAAGTGGATTCTTTAAGAAATCATTTTGCTGCATTCTCAATATGATGTTATCTCTAGCTGCTACATATGAGGGATGCGTAATATCAGCCTCAAAATCACAATCATACCAATACTTAAATGTAATAAGTATTTCTTGTTCTAAATCATTCAGGTCTGGAACAATGTCAAAATCCACTAAATATTGATCCTTTAAATAACAGTATATTAAATAGCATGATACGCAAATTATATATTATATAAGCATCACTCTACTTTTTAAATTCCATTAAATCTACAGTGAGCACATCAACCGAAATGATAGAAATCAAATCATGAATGGCACTGCTCTACAACTTTCCACATCTGATTACTTATTTATGCGCTACCGCAGCACAACAGTTAAACTAGATGACGTAGTCAAGGATTACTACCCTCATCTCAGTAAAGTAAAAATGTTAGAAAAAGCAAGAAATCAGGATTTCCCATTTTCTTGCTTCCGACTAGATAAGAGCCAAAAAGCTCCGTACTTTGTCCATATCAAAGATCTAGCTCATATCCTAGATCTACAATATAAATATGCTAATCAAGACCATGTTACTATTCACCAATGAGGGGTAACATTTCATCTAACTCTATTGTCTTTTTCCTTTTTTTCACTGATACATACCTTTCCAAACTTCCCCACGAATCATGCAGGCTTACTTGCTGAATCTGGGGAATGGTAAACCCTTGTTCCGCAAGACGTGTACATCCCTCGTGCCTTAAATCATGAAATCGTAAATCTTCAATACCCAGTAATTTACAGGCATTTCTAAACTCGCCCCCTATGGTTCTAGGGCTAAGTGGTATCAATAAATCCTTATCGTATCCCCTTTTAAGCATACGTTTCCTGACATCTTTACGCTGCAAAAGCTCAATCATCTTTTGACAGGGTTCAAGTACATTAAACTCTTTATGATTTCCTTTGGAGCCCTTGGGATTCTTTAGGTCTCTGACTTTCCAAACTTCATTATCCACATCATGATCAGCCAAGAGCATCTCTGTGATTTCTGCCTCACGTCGGCATGAAAATATAGCAAACCACATGATCAAGTGCATGGGATAACTATATACAGGGTTCTGCCATTTTCGATAAAAGTACTCGGTCAGTTTTTTTAACTCCGCCGTGGTCGGCAATCTGTCACGCTTACCACTGGAGGAAATTTGCCTTGTTTTTCTTAATTGAGCTGTAGCCTTATCAAAACCAGCCAAATCCACATTCACATCCCACATGACCGAAGCATGGGACAACACACCACGAATATGTAATAGCTCATGTTGTAAGGTGCTAGTTGCAATTGGCTTTAAATCCAGTTTGTCATACCCATTCTTGCGTAAAGCAACATGATCAGAAATATCTGCTGGTTTTATTTTTGTGATAATATGCTGCGCTATTGGAAATTTCTGAATTAGGCGAAGACAGTAGGTTTTAGTACGACCATATTCATTGCCAACTTCATCAAGATATTTCTCTATGGCATTGGCTAAAGTGATGTTGGTCACATCCGATCTGCCTAATAAAATCTCTGGATTTTCTTCGATTTCCTCTTCACGCATTGCTAACCATTTTTGGGCAAGTCGCATTGAACTAAACGTTTTACTCTCTTTGAAATTTGCAAGGCCTTTACGGCTTATTCTAATTTCAGCACGAAAACGTATTGTTCCATCCGCCAATTTGCGTTGTGAAATTGTTCCCATAATTTACGCCTTATCTCTTTTCCAAGACCATAATGGCGTAATTTGGCGTAAATTTCAAAAATAATGGTGCGAAATGAGGCGTAAAAAATCGAAATAGTCCAAAATACGCAACACTGTAAAGGTATGTTTTTTAATATGAATATCAACAAAACCATTGAAAGCACTAAAGAACCTCGCATCAGTGTTGCACCCATGATGGATTGGACCACAAAAGACTATCGTTTCTTTGCTCGCTTATTTAATCCCAATGTCGTGCTGTATACCGAGATGGTCACTACAGGCGCGATTATTTACGGTGGTGCTAATCGGCATCTCGATTTCAATCAGCAAGAGCATCCGATTGTGCTACAACTCGGCGGCTCAAATCCACAAGAACTTGCTACCTGCACCAAAATGGCCGAAGACTGGGGTTATAACGAAGTTAATCTCAATGTCGGCTGTCCAAGTGATCGCGTGCAAAACAATAAAATTGGGGCTTGCTTAATGGCCGAACCCAATTTAGTTGCAGAATGTATTCATAGTATGCAAAAAGTAGTATCGATTCCTGTAACTGTAAAGCATCGTATCGGGATCGATGACATGCAATCTTACGAAGAAATGCTGCATTTTGTTGATACGGTGGCATCAACAGGCTGCACACATTTTATTGTACATGCACGTATTGCGATCTTGCAGGGCTTATCGCCGAAAGAGAATCGCGAAGTTCCACCATTACGCTATGAAGATGTCTATCGCTTAAAGCAAGAACGCCCACATCTAACCATTGAGATTAATGGCGGTATCAAGACCTTTGAAGAAACACAACAACATTTACAGCATGTTGATGGAGTCATGATTGGTCGTGAGGCATATCATAATCCGTACTTATTGGCGGAGATGGGTGAACTTTGGAATTTGGAAGCACCTAATCGTTTTGAGATCATGCAGCACATGATGCCTTATATTCATCAACGCGTTGCTGAAGGTGCTCCCCTTTCCATTATCACTCGCCATATTCTAGGTTTATTTCAAAATCTACCAGGCGCACGTAAATGGCGTCAGGCCCTCAGTGGTGGAAATGCCAAAACGATTGCTGATATTGAAAATGCAATCATCAATATCCAAACAGCGATGCAACGTACTGAAGATTACGTTCGAGAACATCAAAGTTAATTTGATGTTCTACGCATAACGTTTACACATCGGAATATAGCGTAATCCGCCATTTTCAATCACTGTTGAAGTGACTGTAAATCCGAAATTTTCATAAATGGGCTGCGCATAACAACTAGAATTCACAGTAATTTTTGAATGTTGCTGAGAAAGTTTATCTTCTAAAAACATCCAAAGCTGACGACCGATTCCTTGCTGTTGTGAATTCTGATTAACAAAAAAATGAATCAAATGAGAAGGTTGTTTATAAGCAATCACACCAATAATGGACAACTCCTCCTCGAAAACAAAATATTCAATGCTTTGCATTTCAAGTAATTTCTTAATCATATCTTGGCTGAATTTTGCTTCACCCTCTACATTCAGTGCAAAATCTTTTATATATGGCTGAATTAACTCTACTATTTGCTTGATATCTGTTGCTTTTGCTGGACGTATCACTTGTTATTTTTTCGATTTTTCACTTTAATAAACAATAGTTTATTATTTTGAAAATCACAAAGCTTTGTTTCTTTGAATCAGTGCTTGCGTATATTTTCCAATCAAAAAAGAAATATAATCTTACAAATCATTTTATTCAAACTAATTAACAACTAAATTCATGATAATAAAAAGATTATTTATGTGATTTTTACGCTAATTTCCTCACAACACCCTCAAAAAGTTACGTTATTACATTGCAAATAAGTTTTTTTAAGATTTATCGCTTAATATCTGCGAGCCACGGAATTTGGCGACCGTTTCAAAGTTGTTTTAGGATTGGTTGAGATTGAACTATGATTTATGATGCACCCTCATTAGATTCGATGATGCATGCACAGACTCAAAATGCAGTCATTATGCTCAGAGAAACTCCCGCAGATATTACACCACCATACGCATTATCCAAGAATTCGCAGCAAATTAACTTACAGAAGTTTTCAGATAAACTTTCTCGTGTTTCCTCATTTCATAGTTCAGCAAAGTGCGCCAAATCAATTCGCATCGCATTACAAACAGCGGGCGCAAAAATTGCACAATATCCTATAGCTGCCTCAGATTGGGGTGGAACGCTACAAAAGATTGGCTATAAGCAAATTGACCCTGCTTTTGATAACCCAATGCCAGGTGATATTTATATTATTCATCGCACCAAAAAACATGTGTATGGTCATATTGCTGGTTTTACAGGCTCACAATGGGTTTCTGATTTTAAGCAGACTAGCTATGACGTTTATAAAGACAAAAACGTCACTTATACTTATTACCGTCTTGGTTAATAAAAGACTGAATCAAAGCCTAAACGAAGATTATGTTTTAGGCTTTTTAGCATCTAATTTTTTCAGCACTTCAGCCACCGCCACCATCGCAAAGCTTGAAGTCACCACCACCGCAGAACCATAGCCACCACAGCGCAGACCCGCACTTGGACATACATCTGCACTGGAAAATGGATTATCAATCGAATACACGCAAGTGATTCCAAATTTCTCTTTTGGTTTTTTACAAATACCTTTTGAACGCAGTTGCGTGCGTAACTTTGCCAACATTGGATCTTGTTCGGTCTTGGACAAATCTGCCACGCGAATCTTCAGTGGGTCGAGTTTGCCACCCGCACCACCTGAAACAATCAACGGAATTTTGTTAAAACGACAATGTAGCATCAAGGCAAGTTTAGCTTTGACGTCATCAATACAATCCAAAACAATTCTTGGCACTGGGTTTAGAATCTCTTTAACATTATCAGGCGTCAGATAATCATCAATCACGTTTACTTTCATGCGTGGATTGATTTGGCGACAACGCTCCGCCATCACTTCAATTTTTTCTTGTCCGAGTGTTGAGCTCATCGCTGGCAATTGACGGTTAATATTTGATGCTGCTACCACATCCATATCGACCAAAGTCAATTCACCAATCCCTGTACGTGCCAGTGCCTCAACCGCCCAACTGCCAACACCACCAATCCCAATCACCATGACATGACTGTGTTCATAATGCGAAAATGCACGATCTCCATAAATTTTGGCCACACCAGCAAAACGGCGGTCATATTCGTCATTTGGAATTAATAAGTCGGTCATCATTACAAGCAACAGGGAGTATTTTCACAATATTATAGCAAGAGTTTATTTGAGTGTAATGAAAGAATATTTTTTCAACTTCATTCATTGTAAGATATAAAACAACATGCTATATACTATAAAAACAAGAGCTTACTAGATATAGACATGATGTCATTACAACAAGATTTTTTAAGATTTACTGACTGGAAAAATGAGTTCTCTGGTGAGGAGTTTGATCAATTTCTTGCCGAATTTGATCTACATCATCCTGAATTTTTACAATGGATTGAACAACATCAAGCGGCTTTGTTGTATAAATAAATTTCATCCCCATACATGTTAGATGAATACAGAATCAAAAAGCCGATACAAAACAACGAACTGGTCTGAGTACAATCAGGCTTTAAATTATTTAGCACAAAATGATTTTTCTCAAAAAGCCATTGATATCCGAAATTTATTTATTAGTTTAGCATTAAATATGGTGGGCAATTATTGTGTTGCACATAATCTAAAAAAGAGATTTCCACTATGGCAAAATACTCGCTATCTAAATGAAAATTTCAATTTAAAACAACGAGTCGACTTATTAGATACTATTTTCAATGCCGATGATTTAGCCATTCACCTTAAATACCCTTATGATTAACGGACAGATTTAAAGCATGTAAACTATTCTCCCATAGCCTTTGAGCTAATTTTTCAGATTCCATATTGAGAACTTGGCTTACCCCTCCTAATACATAAGGTAAATTCACAGGCGTATTGCGGGTGCGATGCTCGGTCGAAGTTTGGCAACACAACGGCGTCATATCTGGACAATCTGTTTCAATCACCAAATTTTCACTGCCAATCGCCTGCACTACTTGATGCAGTTTTTTGGCATTTGGATTGGTGATTTGTCCTGTCACCCCAATTTTAAAGCCCAGTTTAACCAATGCCTTGGCTTCTTCGACTCCACCACTAAACGCATGGGCAATGCCACCCAATTTGAATTTTTGTGCTTTTAAAATGGCAAGGGTTTCTGCATGTGCCTTACGGATATGTAATAACACTGGTTTTTGATATTGTGTTGCCAATACAAGTTGCTCAATAAAATAATATTGTTGCTTGGCAAACATTTCGGGCTGTTTATGTTGTTTTAAAAAAGTATCTAAACCAATTTCACCTATAGCCACACAGTCATGCTGTTCTAAGACTTGCTCAAGCCGCTGTAAATGTTCTGGCTGATGTTGTTCGATATAAAAAGGATGCAAGCCTGGGGCAAGATAAGAGCTTGGCACATTTTCCCAATATTGTAATTGTTGATGAGTTTGAATCAGGTCATCGAATCGGGATTCAACAAAACCAATCAACACCAAAGCATCGACCCCAACCCGTTTTGCTTGCTCAGCCAGATGTTGCCGATCAAGATCAAAATCGGCAACATCAAAATGGGTATGGGTATCGAACAGTTGCATTAACTTTGACTTGGCGTACTTGCAGCAGGAGTAGATGCTGCTGGCGTATCAATTTTTGGTAGATATTCAGGTTTTAAAACACCCTGCAATTCAGTAAATGGAATCACTAACCGCGGCAAACCGACGACATAAGGACCAATCTCATATTCACCATACTGTAGAATTAACCCCTGCTCACCCAATAAGAAATTATCGGTGACTTGGAATGGCCAAGCCTGTTCATATTCTTTCGGATCTGTTGCGAGTTTTGAATCGACAATCCACGCTTTAAATGCGTCATGCGCCAATTTGTCTAGAGTTGCTTTTTGCTTCGGTAATAATAGGTCATGCAATTGAATCTGTTTTTGGTTCGCTAAATCAAAGTTATAGTAACGTTGAGAGGTTGAACCATGTGCTCCACCCAAATAACTGCTGCTATTTAACACTACAGTTGCTAGCTTGCCTTTCGATTGTAAAATTTTAGGCTTAATCATCAAACTGATCTGATGACTACTACTGAGCGCTTTTAACTCTTCATCAATCTTAACAAACGCATTAGCATAGGCTTGTGCCTGAGCATCTAAACCTATTTTTTGCTCAGTCGTTTTTGCTGTAGATGCTGCTGAAGCATCAGCATCAACGACATCGAGCATTTTACTCAGTTGATCGAGAATCTGTTGATCCAGTAACTGGTCAATGAACGGGAAATTACTTTGTAATCGTTCAACGCTAAAATCTGGACAGGTATTGCCTTTACATTCAGGTAAATTTACCTGCAATTTCACGGTTTCATCACGCAGAATTGGCTCAGCAGTTTGCTGTACCACTGGCGGATCTGTCGGTTTATCCTGTGATTCTTTCGGCTCTGATTTCGGCTGGCAAGCAGCAAGCAAAATGGCACCTGCAAGAATGCTATATTTATAAAATGCTTTCATTTAAAACCTATCAGTATTGTTATTACACAAGATTTTTAAATGCTATCGAAGTTAAAGCAAAACCGCTATAAGCGCATGCAATTTCTATACGAAACTCAAGCAAGTAGATTAAAACATTTGCTGATAAATTTCAGGTTGTAGCATCCGTTTGCTTTGTTCGGTCGTTAAATAAATATCTAACTGCGGTGCATCTTTACTTATTTCATTGGCACGATAATGCAAGCCGATTCCTTCCCCATCGAAGAACCAATCTGCCTGCCCCCAATACAGTTTTTTAGGAACTTGTTTCTTCACTTCTGTACTTTGTTTTTCAATCCATTGTTGATAATGTGCTTGAATAATATTATTTAATTCATTTTGCTGATTTTTCTGTATCACATCGAGTACGGTTAGATTTTTTTGTAACTTACGATCAGCAACGAAAAAGTAAAATCTGTCTTTAACCGCAATATCTTCTTGCTGTGTATCAACGCCAATTTGCAACAACACATACTGATTACGCTGTGAAGCAATACGTGTCGTTAAGCGCAGCTCATACGCTTTATTTTTAGAATACTTATCTTGCCATTCATCTGACTTTTTCACATAAGCATTCACGGCGTGCTGTAAGGTTAAATTCTTGTTCTGCTCAATTTGTTGTTGAATCACATTGGCCTGATTTTTTGCAATCCATGTGTTAAGCCACGCATCTTGGGTTTTAATGGTTTGAATATCGACATCAATACAGTTCTTCTTTTCACAGAACGGTAAGGCATAATCCGCTTTAGCTTCTTGCATATTGAGGTATGGTAGGACTTCAGCTTTTTCAGTATGCGTTGATATTTGATTTTTGTTTTGAGCTGTATCCGTCTCATTTTTTTTAGGATAATCGCATGCCGTTAAAGCCATCATTCCAATCATTATACTGACAGCAAAAAGTGGTTTTAAAGTATTCATCTCATCCTCCTTTTTTAGATCGTTCAATTAAAAACAGCCTCTAATTTAGAAGCTGTTTTTGTATATTTTTAGTGTTCTCGCGTGTTACGGAACTGAATATCTGGCCAGCGTTCTTGCATTAACTGCAAGTTTACACGGCTTGGCGCAAGATAAGTCAGATGACCGCCGCCATCTACCGATAACTGATCATGCGCTTTTTTCTTGAACTCATTCAGAATTTTTTCATCATCACAATGAACCCAACGTACCGTATGAACACTGACAGGCTCATAAATACAGTCAACTTTATATTCTTCTTTCAAACGATAAGCGACCACATCAAACTGTAACACACCGACTGCACCAACGATCAAGTCATTACTAATTTGAGGCATAAATACCTGTGTTGCACCTTCTTCAGATAATTCTTTCAAACCTTTTTGCAATTGCTTAGATTTAAGAGGATCACGTAAACGAACTCGGCGGAACATTTCAGGTGCAAAGTGTGGAATACCCGTGAAATGAAGTTTTTCACCGCTGGTAAATGTATCACCGATCTGGATGGTACCGTGGTTATGCAAACCAATAATGTCTCCAGGCCAAGCTTCTTCCAAATGTTCGCGTTCGCCCGCAAGGAAGGTTAATGCATCGCTAATACGTACATCTTTACCGATACGCACATGATTCATTTTCAAACCTTTTTCATATTTACCTGAGCAAATACGCATAAAGGCAATACGGTCACGATGTTTCGGATCCATATTGGCTTGAATTTTAAAAACAAAACCAGTGAAACCCTCTTCATTGGCATCTACTGTACGTTCTTGTGTTGGATGTGCTTTCGGTTCTGGTGCCCAATTGATAAATGCATCAAGCACATGATCTACTGCAAAGTTTCCTAAAGCAGTACCAAAAAGTACAGGCGTTTGTTTACCTTGTAAAAATAATTCACGATCAAGTGGTTCATTGGCCATTTGAACTAACTCAAGTGATTCTTCAAAAGAAGCCCAAGCTAACTCACCCACTTTTTCACGAATATCAGCATGATCATAACCATCACGCACCTCAATGTCCGTAATCGTCGAGCCAAAACCTGCTTTATAAACATATAACTTGTTTTCAAGTAGATTATAAACCCCTGCAAAGTCACGCCCCATACCTAGAGGCCATGTAATTGGGACACAGCGAATATTTAAAACATTTTCAATTTCGTCAAGCAATTCTAGAGGCTCGCGAATTTCACGGTCCATTTTGTTAACGAAGGAAATGATCGGTGTGTCACGCATACGACACACTTCCATTAATTTAATCGTACGTTCTTCGACACCCTTAGCACCATCGATGACCATTAATGCAGAATCCACTGCGGTCAAAGTACGATAGGTATCTTCCGAGAAGTCTTCATGTCCTGGTGTGTCCAGTAAGTTAATCGTATGGTTTTTATAAGGGAACTGCATCACAGACGTGGTAATCGAGATTCCACGTTCTTTTTCCATTTCCATCCAGTCAGATGTCGCTGCACGATCCGACTTACGACTTTTAACCATTCCAGCAACCTGAATAGCTTTACCCCATAACAGAAGTTTTTCGGTCATCGTGGTTTTACCCGCATCGGGGTGGGAAATGATCGCAAAGGTACGTCGTTGGGCAACCTGTGCCGCTAATTCGTCTTTAAAACTCATGAGAAAAATCTTCAATATGTACACAGTTACGTACACATGACTCGATATGTACCATAACTGAAAAGTGAGAATTCGAAATTGGCGCAATTGTAGCAGATTTAGTGAACTTGTTTATTGATTGTTGATAAGTACCAAGTTATCCACACAAAGCTTTATTTGTTAACAACCGAATTGAAATTGAACTATAAACAGACTTATGACACCAAGCAATGCCGTCAGGCCATTGCAGATCGGCAAGCACATGCGGTGATTCCAACTAGAAAAAATACGAAACCATGGAAAGATATAAAGACCAGCTCGCTAGAGCGAAACGAATGACTTCGAACAGTTAAACATTTAGGCAGGACACTATGGAAAAAATGATCAAACTATCATCGCCGAAGTTTGCTAGAAACCAAGATGCACTGCATCAAACTATTGGGTGATAGGCTTAGTGCAAGGCATTTTCATAACCAAGTCAATGAGATTCATGCACGTGTGGCAGTATTAAATAAATTTACGGAGTTGGGGCGACCTCACACCCAAGTAGTCACTTAAATTTGGATAACTTGGGACAAGTTTAGTCTTTGAATGTTTGTGCAACAAAGCCCCTATCCGACAAATAATTCAGTTATAAATTGAAATTATGATTAAGAATCATTATTATTCTCAAAATTTTTCTCATATCTGTGTGAACGATTATGTCTTTTATCAAATCACGTAAGAAATTAGTATCTTCCGCAATCGCATCTTCACTCTCCGTGATTGCAGTACCAGCCATCGCTCAAGATCAGCCAGTACAACTCCCAACAATTCATACCCAAGCAGAACAAGAACAAGGTCTTAAAGTAGACCAATCCTCAAATAGCAAATTTGTCGTTCCTCTTTTAGATACACCAAAATCTGTTTCTGTTATTTCAAAGCAGCTTATTGCAGATACTCAAGTTACAAGTCTTTCTGATGCTTTACGTACGATTCCTGGTATTACTTTAGGTGCTGGTGAAGGTGGTAATCCAAACGGCGACCGCCCTTTCATTCGTGGCTATAACTCAGAAAGCTCAATGTATGTAGATGGCATTCGTAACTCAACATCACAAAACCGTGAGATGTTTGCAGTTGAACAAGTTGAAGTTACAAAGGGTTCTGCCTCTGCTTTAGGTGGTGCAGGTACTTCTGGCGGTAGCATTAACATGATTTCTAAAGTAGCTAAAAAAGGTGATGCTTTAGAAGGCTCGATCTCAGGAGGTACAGATAATTATGCACGTATTACCTTAGACGGAAACAAAGATTTTAATAATGGTGTCGCAGCTCGTGTGGTGGTCATGGGTCATCAAAACGAAAAAGCGGGACAACATGATGGTGCTGAATATAAACGTGCAGGTATTGCACCAAGTATTACCTTTGGTTTAGATACAGCAACTCGCGGTACCTTGAGTTATTACTACCTTAAAACCGATGATATTCCAGATTCTGGTATTCCATATAACAATCCATTTTCTTCAAATGCTGATCCTAAAAAAGATTTTACTCATTTGAATGGGAATGGCAAACCAATTGATGTTCAACAAGGCAGTTACTATGGTTGGAAAGATCGTGATTTCCAAAAACAAGAAAATCAGTTTGGTACATTCAAATTAGAGCATGATTTAACCGACAACCTAACGCTGAGTAATACAGCTGTTTACACAAAATCTAAGAATGATTATCTGTGGACTAATCCAGATGATTCTAAGGGTAATTTCTATAACAAGACTACGGGTGCTTTAGATGGCTCAGTTTGGAGACGTACGAACTCTCGTGTTGCAGATACGGACGGCTTTACAGATCAACTTGCTCTAACAGGTAAGTTTGATACAGGTGCATTTAAACACCGTTTTAATACAGGTGTTGAGTATAGCGATCAAAAAACTGATCGTACTCAATATATTTTAAACGGCTTAGATTCAACAGGAAGCGCAAATAATACGTGTAACGCTACTGCAATTGCTTCTGGTTGGTGCACGTCAGTGCAGAATCCAAGTAATGTTCCGTGGACAGATCATATAAGTACTGATGGTGCTGATCGTTACAATATTCGTAGCAAAAACCAATCTGTTTATTTCCTAGATAATATCGAGTTAAGCCCACAATGGCTTTTGGACTTAGGTGTTCGTTGGGATAAATTTGAAACTAAACAAACCATGACTTATGGTGCACGCAATAATGCCGTGACAGGTCTAAATAATACAAAAATCACAGCTAAAGCTGGTGATCAAGTTACTATTGAAAACAACAAAGATTTCTTTAACTACCAAGCTGGTTTAACCTTTAAACCAGTGGAAAATGGTTCTATCTATGTCAGCTATGCAACTTCAGCAAATCCTGTGGGCGTAGACGGTGGTGATGGTTCAGAAGGGATTACTGCTGCAATTAAAAACCTAAAACCTGAAGAAGTTAAAACATATGAATTAGGAACAAAGTGGGATGTTCTTAATGATAAATTAAACCTCACAGCAGCAATTTTCCGTACTGAAAAAACCAATACTCGTGCTACAGCTGAAGATGGCACCACTAAAAATATCGGCGAAACACGCGTTGATGGTATTGAGCTTGGCGTAAACGGAAATATTACTGAAAAATGGGCTGTTTCTGCGGGTTACACCTATTTAGACAGCGAACTTGTCGATGGTGGTTACACCAATGTAGGTAGTACGACAGCCCCTGTTTACCAAGCAAATCCAAGTAATGGTAATCAAGTACAAAACGTTGCAAAAAATAGCGCTACGCTTTGGACGACATACCAAGTCTTACCAGATTTAACATTGGGTGCTGGTGCTGTCGCAATGGATAAAGTCTATGGTAATGCCACGAATACCAAGTGGGTTCCAGGTTATGTTCGCTATGATGCAATGGCACGTTATAACGTGAATAAAAATGTTGATTTACAGCTTAATGTAAACAACTTATCTGATAAGCGTTATTTCACTAAAGCATATTCATCACACTATGCAACTGAAGCGGAAGGTCGCAGTGCGGTATTGTCTGTGAACTTCAAGTACTAAAATATAAAAAATCCATGGTTTAACGATGGATTTTAATAAAAAACAGCCTCGTCACGAGGCTGTTTTTTATTGTCTTAAGGAAAAGCGATAGACACTATAGATTACGTCGATTGACGCGCTTTGACAGTTCTTCAGCGGACTCTTTCCGTTCAGAATAACGGTCTGTTAAATACTTGCTCTGCCCTCGCGTCAACAGTGTGAATTTATATAATTCTTCCATCACATCTACGATACGATCATAGTAAGACGATGCTTTCATACGACCATCTTCTTCAAACTCTAAAAATGCTTTTGGAATTGAAGACTGATTTGGGATGGTAATCATGCGCATCCAACGACCAAGTATGCGCATTTGATTTACACTGTTAAATGACTGAGAGCCACCACTAACTTGCATCAATGCCAAAGTCTTACCTTGGGTTGCACGAATCGCACCACCTGCCAGTGGAATCCAATCAATTTGCGATTTAAAGATGGAACTCATCGAACCATGGCGTTCAGGCGAACACCACACCATGCCCTCTGACCACGCCAACAATTCATGTAGCTCTTTGACTTTTGGGTGTTCCATATCCGCATCTTCAGGTAAGGGCAAACCTTTAGGATGAAAGATTTTTACTTCAGCACCAAACTGCTCCAAGATACGCCCTGCTTCCATCACGGCTAAACGACTATAGGAACGTTCACGATTCGAACCGTACAACAATAAAATACGTGGTGCATGATCCAAGGCTTGCGCCTGCACTTTTTCTAAAGTGGGTTGATCAAGTAAATTCATATCTATATTTGGAAGAGTCATCACAATTACACCGATTTAAAATACTTTTTTCTGAGCCATAAAGACACACTAACCAAAGCAATCAGCACAGGCACTTCCACCAATGGACCAATCACTGTGGTAAATGCCACAGGCGAAGCTAAACCAAAGGTTGCAATAGCGACCGCTAATGCCAATTCAAAGTTATTCCCAGCAGCAGTAAAGGAAATTGCGGTGGTTTTCGGATAGTTATTGCCCATCCACTTGCTCATAAAAAAGCTCATGAAGAACATCACAACAAAGTAAATCGTCAGTGGAATCGCTATACGAATCACATCGAAAGGCAAGCTCACGACATCAGCACCTTTAAGGCTAAACATCGCCACAATGGTGAACAGCAACGCCAACAAACTTAAAGGACTGATCTTCGGCAAAAAGACATTTTGATACCACGCGAGACCTTTGGCTTTCACTAAAATCAATCGTGTCATGAAACCAAGAAAAAATGGAAGACCCAAGTAAACTAACACCGCATGGGTAATCGTCCAAAAATCTACATGAATGACTTGTCCTGCAATACCAAAATACGGTGGTAAGAAAGTTAGGAATAACCACGCATAAGTACTGAAGAATAAAATTTGGAAGATACTATTAAATGCAACAAGTGCTGCTACATATTGGTTATCACCACAGGCTAAACCATTCCAAACTAAAACCATTGCAATACAACGTGCTAAACCGATCAAAATCAGTCCAGTCATGTATTCAGGATAATTATGTAAAAACACAATTGCGAGTACAAACATTAATACTGGAGCAATCAACCAGTTTTGCACCAAAGATAAAGTTAAAGTTTTTTTATCTTTGAACACTTCTGGTAAAGCAGCATAATCCACTTTTGCCAAAGGTGGATACATCATCAAAATCAAACCAATCGCGATAGGAATATTGACCGAGTCGACACTCATTTTATCGAGCGTTACTGACGCCTGAGGGAAAAATACACCGATGGCTATTCCTAGTGCCATGGCAATAAAAATCCAAAGCGTAAGATTACGATCTAGAAAAGATAAGCTTTGTTGAGCCATGATGTTCTCATTCAATCTCAGAAATTTTATTGATCGCAGCAATTAACTCTGGACGAGTCATACTTTCAGTATCCATTGCAAATAAAGCATCTAAACGGCGATTGATATGATCAACAGTCACTTGGAAGGCCTTTAATTTTTCTTCTTTCGGCAAGTCTAAATGCGAAGGATCTGCTAAACCCCAATGTGCTTTGATCGCTCCACCTAAATAAAGAGGACAAGCTTCTTGTGCTGCAGAATCACATACGGTAATTACCACATCAGGTTGATATTGTTCACAGTCATCAATCGTTTTGCTCCACAAACCCTCAGTTGATAGATTTAAGTTTTCTAAAGTCTCGATCGTCAAAGGATGAACTTGGCCAGATGGCTTACTTCCTGCACTATATGCTTTCCAACCTGCTGGTGCACGATGATTAAATAACACCTCTGACAAAATGCTACGGCAACTATTTCCAGTACATAAAAATAGAAATTTCATATTCAAATTACTCACAATAACTTTTTAGAGATAAAGACGATAAATCCTGACTTGTTGACGATGAACCGTTGACTAAAAGAGCCAAAATATCATGGCACCATATCGGCAGTTCTGGATTGATGCTGTAATACACCCACTGACTTTGTCTTCGATCTTGTAGTAAGCCAGATGACCTTAATAAGGCTAAATGTCTCGAAATTTTTGGTTGGCTCAAGTTTAATTTTTCAGTCAAATCACAAACACATAGTTCTTTATTTTCCGCCACCAAAGTGACAATACTGAGACGTGTTTCATCAGACAAACACTTAAAGAAATTCACTCGATCCATTTCCAACCTCAAATACTGAATTATTATTTAATTAACACGCTGACCATTTTCATCAATCACCTGTTCACCATCCTCTTTGGAAAAAGCACCTTGTTGTGCAACTGGTAAAATATCCAGTACCAACTCCGATGGTCTGCATAAACGAGTACCCTGACTCGTCACAACAAAAGGACGATTAATTAAAATAGGATGTTCAAGCATGAATTCGATTAATTCATGATCTGTCCAAGTTTCACGATCCAAATCAAGTTCACGATAAGGATCAACATTCGTACGGATCACAGCCCTTACAGACAAACCAGCATCACTAATCAATTGAATAAGTTCAGATTTTGAAGGAGGATTCAGTAAATATTCAATCACGATAGGTTCAATACCTGTATTGCGAATTAATCCGAGTGTATTTCGAGATGTACCACATGCAGGATTGTGATAAATCGTAATTTGTTGTTGAGTAGACATAATGAGTACAAACATTTTGAATTAATGATAGTAATCTTATATATGAATATTCATATATGCGCAATACCATATATTAAGGTTGATAAGCTCGCTTACGTATACGCCCCAACTGCCTAAATAAGTATTTTTGAGCAATTTACGACCATGCAATATTCTAAATTGATCATTTTCAAAAATAAGTTAAGCAGATGAGTCAGTGAGCAAATGCTTTTTTTCTTCTAATATGCGGCTACACAGTTGTAACCATAGAGTTCTTGGACGATGACTCAATTGCCTAAATTTAAAAATACCTTTGTTAACGCTAAAACAGCCCAATCAATCTTAAAAACGCGTGCGGGTAAGCAAGCTGCACAAGTATTTTCAAATGCGGCAGATCGTTTCTTGAGGGGACATCAACTGGCATTGTCAGGAAAGACACCTTTTGAAGTCGTTTATGAACGTGAAATTATTAGCTTACGGTTTTACAAGTCAGACGTAGAATCGGGTGAAAATAAACACCGTGTGCCACTGGTTATTATTCCCCCATTAGCAGCGAACACCTTAGTGTTCGATTTGTTTCCTGATCGTAGTCTCATTCGTTACTTTCAAAGCCAAGGTTTTGATGTATATATGATTGACTGGGGCACACCAAGCCTTAAACAAGCTAAATATAATTTCGGTACATATATCAAAATCTTTATGCCCGACTTTATCAACAAAATTCGTGAACATAGCGGACAACAACAACTATCACTGTATGGTTGGAGTCTCGGTGGAGCGATCTCGCTTTGCTATACCTCATTATTTAAAGATAAAAATATTAAGAATCTAATGATTTTGGCATCACCAATTAACACTCATCAATCAGGTTATATTGGCAAGCTTTATCAAAAGTTAAACACGCCAGCACAATGGGTACGGACCAATACTAATTTCCGAATCCGTCAAATTCCGAGCCGCTATTTCCATATTCATGGTTGGCAAAATACGCTCGGATTTAAGCTCACAGATCCCGTGGGTAATTTTAAAAATTATTGGCAATTACTAAAAAATTTGAACGATCGGCAGTTTGTCATTAATCACGCAACATCAAGTTCGTTTGTTGACAATATGCTCGCCTATCCTGGGGGTGTAATGCGCGATATTATTTTACGCTTCTGGATTGATAACGAACTTTCGACAGGTCTCGTTAAATTCGGAGATCAAACGGCTGATTTTAAAGATATTGAATGTTCAGTACTTGCGATTGGTGGGGATACTGACATTATTGTGACTACAGAAGCTGTACGACCATTAATGGATTTGATCAGTAGCCAAGATAAAACCTTTGAAATTGTCTCTGGTGGTCATATGGGTTTGGTTTCAGGTAGCCAAGCACCACAAGCAGTTTGGCCTGTCGTAAGCGCATGGTTGCAACAGCGCTCAAATTAAGTGCTTACAATTGCTAAAATAGTCAAGGCTGTGAATCTCTTTTACTTGAAAAGATATGAGCAGCCTTTTTCGTGAATAGATGATATAGAAATCGTTAGGTCCAAATAAACTAAGCAAAGTTGTGATGATTCAACACTAAATTTTCAACATTTACAGGCATACCAAATAAATAACCTTGTAATTGATTACATCCTAAATTAGTTAAAATATCAGCTTGTTGCTGTGTTTCTACACCTTCAGCTGTGACGATTAAGCCTAACCTAGCGGCAAGGTGAATGATACTTTCTAGAATTGCCTCTTCTTTCGAGTTTGGTTGTAAATCTATGAGAAAACCGCGATCAATTTTAAGTTCATCAACAGGCAGATCTTTTAAATATAAAAAGCTTGAATAGCCAGTTCCAAAATCATCAATCGCAATCCGAATACCCAACTTACGCAAGCGTTCTAAAGTGCGAATACTTGAATCAATATGATGCATTGCTGTTGATTCAGTGATTTCTAAAATAAGATTGTGGGGCTGAATTTGATATTGTTCTAAGAGCTGTTCTAATACGTTAAAAAGTTTTTTATTTTCAAATTGTAATGCAGATAAGTTGACGGCAATTGGATAAAAAGGAGTATTACTTCGTTCCCATTTTTGAATCTGCTGACAAGCTTGCTCCAATGCCCAATATCCCATCGGAATAATCAAACCTGTTTTTTCTGCTCCCTCAATAAACATTTGAGGAGTCAACAAACCTAAGCTTGGATGCTTCCAACGAATGAGCGCTTCAATACCACAAACTTTATAATTCGCAGTAAATTTAGGCTGATAAAATAAAACAAATTGCTGCTCATCTACAGCTTTATACAAATCATTAATTAATTTGGATTGGCTACGAACATCTTGCTGATCTGTTGTAGAGTGGAAAACAGTAAAGGTATTTCTACCCTGCTCTTTAGATGCCAACATTGCTACATCTGCATTAATTAATAAATCCTGAAGATTCGTACCATGCTCAGGATACATCGCAATTCCCAAACTTGCAGAAATATTAATTTCTTTTGTCGCGATCAGATATGCCTCTTGAATAAAATGCAGAACTTCTTCTGCCAGCAACATCGCTTGATTAACATCAGTATTTTCAGAGATCAATACAAACTCGTCACCACCAATACGAAATAGCTTATGGCTTGAACTTAATTTTTCATGTAACCGATTGGCCATTTGAATTAAAAGTTGATCACCAATATGGTGTCCAAAAGCATCATTTACCGATTTAAAGCGATCTAAATCTACATATAAAAATGCTGCTTTTTCTTCTCGTAAGCGATGATGGCTGAAGATTACTTCCGCATAATCTGTCAAATATAATCGATTCGGCAACTTTGTTAATGAATCATGTAGTGACTGAGTTGCTAATTCTTTATTTATTCTAACTAATTGTTGATTACGCTCCTCTAGTCGGGCTTCTAAAACTGCGATGGCAAAACCAGCAACAAATACCAAACTGGTAATAAAAATAATGCTAAACAATAAAACGGCTTGCTCTGTATGTGCTGAGCCAAGTGCTTCCGCAAATCCTGTATCAAAATAAGTGGCTGCCATACCCGTGTAATGCATACCTACGATACTAAAAGCCATCAATATTGCAACGACAGCCTTTAGTGCAGTTTTATATTTAACCGCGGTTTTATATTTAAAAACGAATAAACAGCTCAAACCAGAACCACATACAGCAATGAGTACTGAACAAATCACGAGTAATGGATCATATCTCAATTGATGGTGTTCAACTGAAAGCGCCAACATCCCCGTGTAATGCATTCCAGATATCCCTAGCCCTAAGAATAATGCACCTAAGATCAGACGTGGCATAGGTAAAGTAGGTCTAGTCGTTAGCCAAACAGCAAATACCGAGGCAGTTGCGCCTATCAAATATGAAAGCACAGTCAAACTAATATCAAAATGATAGCCTTCAGGCAAATGGCTCGCGAGCATTCCAATAAAATGCATTGCCCATATTGCCAAGCCTAAAGTCAACCCACTCGTTACTAAAATGCTTTTCTCCAACTTTTTATAAGCAGCTTTAAAAACGAGTTCTTCCATTGAAACTGCAGCATAACAAGTCGCTACTGCAACCAAAATGGAAGCGATGACCCATGTGCTATCGTAATTAACGTTAACCATAAAGGACTTCCATGATTATTCAGTGCTTTTTTTATTTATTGAGCGAATTGCTCAAAATCATAACGATCATTAACACTCAAAAAAGATACAAATGGTGTATTCATAAACTTTCCTTAACAATAACATCATCTAGTATAAGTTCAAGTCTTTTTCATTTTATAAATCAATAGGATAAAAACACATATTCATTTCAAACAAATGAAAATTCTTGTTTTTTTTACTGCAATTTTAAAAGCAACCAACAATTATAAAAGATGCACTACCTTTAATAAATGCTCTAAACATGTATATAGTATGCCTTTTTATCATGCTGTTTGCTATAATTCTGTTATTAAAAAAGACTAAGAATATGAAGTTTTTTATATTGAAAGCAAATAAGTGACTACACTCCTTATCAGGTAATTTATTTTTTATACTCTCAGTAACATCTTAAAAATTCTGCTTACTTCCATACGAGTCGTGAGAATTAACTTAACAACCTAAACGGCAAGATTAGGCTATCATCACAAGGTACAGCACTTTAAGTGATGCAATAAAAAAGCCCTTGTATAAACAAGGGCTTTTAAAGATTAAACTAAAACTTAGTTCTTCTCTTTGTCTACGATTTTGTTCGCTTGAATCCAAGGCATCATCGCACGTAACTTGTTACCTGTTACTTCGATACCATGCGCAGCATTTTGACGACGACGAGCAGTCATAGATGGGTAGTTTAATGCACCTTCTTGAATGAACATTTTCGCATATTCACCAGATTGGATACGTTTCAATGCATTACGCATTGCTTCACGAGATTGTTCGTTGATTACTTCAGTACCAGTTACATATTCGCCGTATTCAGCGTTGTTAGATACAGAGTAGTTCATGTCCGCAATACCGCCTTCGAACATTAAGTCAACGATCAATTTAAGCTCGTGTAGACATTCGAAGTACGCCATTTCTGGAGCATAACCAGCTTCAACAAGAGTCTCGAAGCCCATTTTAACAAGTTCAACAGCACCACCACAAAGAACTGCTTGCTCACCGAAAAGGTCAGTTTCAGTTTCTTCACGGAATGAAGTTTCGATGATACCAGTACGACCACCGCCTACACCTGAAGCGTAAGAAAGCGCAACGTTACGTGCATTACCAGAAGCATCTTGGTGTACAGCGATTAGATCTGGAACACCTGAACCACGTTGGTATTCAGAACGTACTGTATGACCAGGTGCTTTAGGTGCAACCATGATTACGTCTAAGTCAGCACGTGGAACAACTTGGTTATAAAGAATAGAGAAACCGTGAGCAAATGCTAAAGTCGCACCTTGCTTGATGTTTGGCTCAATTACATCACGATAAAGTTGAGATTGGAACTCATCTGGAGTCAAAATCATCACTAAGTCAGCTTGAGCAACAGCCGCTGGAACTTCAGATACTTTAAGACCTGAATTTTCAGCTTTTTTCCAAGATGCTGAACCAGCACGTAAACCAACAGTTACGTCAACGCCAGAATCTTTCAAGTTAAGTGCATGAGCATGACCTTGTGAACCATAACCAATGATTGCAACTTTTTTGCCTTGGATGATTGATAAGTCACAGTCTTTATCGTAAAAAATTTGCATCTGTTTTCTCCGCTAAAATTTTTGTCATTTCCCTTGTCATACAAGGATAGATTCTTTGAAACTTCCCAATTCTTGCATTTCTATATGAAGAATTGGGGAAGCGATTAAATACTTAAAACTTTTTCACCACGTGCAATACCAGACACACCAGAACGTACAACTTCTAGAATGGTATTTTCAGCAAGTGCATCAATAAAACCATCAATCTTTTCAGTTGTACCTGCGATCTGAATCGTATAAGTGGTTGGTGTTACATCAACGATTTGGGCACGGAAAATATCAGCTGTACGCTTAATTTCCGCACGAGCAGCACCTAAAGCTTTCACTTTAATCAACATAAGCTCGCGCTCAATATGTGCACCTTCTGACAAATCAACCACCTTAACCACTTCAACTAATTTATTCAGTTGTTTTGTGATCTGCTCGATTTTGTGATCATCACCATAAGTTGTCAGCGTCAAACGAGATAAAGTTTCATCTTCAGTTGGCGCAACGTTTAAAGTCTCAATGTTGTAACCACGTTGAGAGAATAAACCGACCAAACGAGAAAGCGCGCCTGCTTCATTTTCTACAAGTACGGAGATAATGTGTCTCATGCAGTGCGCTCCCCTTTACCTAACCACATATCTTTCATCGACTGACCTGCAATCAACATTGGATAAACATGTTCTGTACGATCAACCATGACATTAATGAATACACATTTATCATTAATCGCCATCGCTTCTGCAAGCTTAGATTCCAATTCATCTGCATGATTGATTTGAATACCTACGTGACCATAAGCTTCCATCAATTTTGCAAAATCAGGTAAAGAATCTACATAAGAGCTTGAATGACGCCCTTCATAGTTCATGTCTTGCCACTGCTTCACCATGCCTAAAGCTTGGTTATTTAAGCAAAGAATTTTCACATTTAAGCCATATTGCTTACATGTTGATAATTCTTGGATACACATCTGAATTGATGCTTCACCTGTAATACACACGACTTGTTGATCTGGGAATGCCAGCTTGGCTGCCATCGCATACGGCAGGCCAACGCCCATTGTTCCCAAACCACCTGAGTTGATCCATTGACGCGGGCGCTTGTATTTGTAGTACAAGGCACCAAACATCTGGTGCTGACCTACGTCAGACGTAATGATCGCTTCACCATTGGTCACACGATCAAGCGCTTCCACCACTTGTTGTGGTTTCATTTCACCATTTTGAGCCGCTTCATAGCGTAAGCCATGAACTTTACGCCACTCATTAATCTGAGACCACCATTCAGCAATTGCTTCCGGATTTGGCTTGGACACATTCATCTGTTTCAACTGTACCAACATTTCCTGAAGGACAGGTTCAACCGCACCCACAATTGGAATATGCGCCATGATGGTTTTTGAAATGGTCGCTGGGTCAATATCAATATGAATGACTTTGGCATTTTGACAGAACTTGGCTGGATTGTTGGTCACACGGTCATCAAAACGTGCGCCAATCGCCAAAATCACATCGGCATTATGCATTGCCATATTGGCTTCATAAGTACCATGCATCCCTAACATACCCACAAATTGTGGATCATTACCTGGGAAAGCACCTAAGCCCATCAAGGTATTGGTCACTGGATAACCCAATAGATGTGCAAGTTCAGTCAACAATGCCGAAGCATTGCCCTGAACAACACCACCACCTGTATAAATCATTGGGCGTTTAGCAGTGATCAGTTCATCAATGGCTTTACGAATTTGACCTGAATGTCCACGTGAAGGCGGTTGATATGAACGCATCTTCACTTTTTCAGGATATTCGTAGGCAAATTTTTCTGCTGGATTGGTGGCATCCTTAGGAATATCAACAACCACTGGGCCTGGACGACCAGAAGAGGCAATATAAAATGCTTTCTTAATAATGGCAGGAATTTCGCTGGCGTGACGCACTTGGAAACTGTGCTTTACGATTGGACGAGAAATACCAACCATATCTGTTTCTTGGAATGCATCTTCACCAATTAGGTGACTTGCAACTTGCCCTGACAAAATCACCATTGGGATTGAGTCCATATAGGCCGTTGCAATAGGAGTAACAGTATTTGTTGCACCTGGACCAGAAGTAACAAGAACAACACCTGTTTTACCAGTTACGCGCGAGTATGCATCTGCCATATGACCAGCAGCTTGCTCATGACGTACAAGGTAATGATTAATTTTGTCTTGTTGAAAAAGCGCATCATAAATATGTAAAACTGCGCCGCCTGGATAACCAAAAACATGCTCTACGCCTTCGTCCGCAAGCGCACGAACGAGCATTTCACCACCAGATAAAAGTTCCAACGTGATTCACCCTAGTGTTAGTACAATTTATGGGAGACATAAATTGTATTTTCATTCATTAACTTATGCACTTTTCTAAGTGTGCGTATTCTACTCGTTTTTGCTGCAATAGGAAAAATTTTCTGACTCATCAGCCGTATAAGCTGTTATTACATCTCGAATCAAAACATGTTGGGATAAACATATTTCAAAAAATCATTCTCTCGGCTAGAAAGAATGTCCATTGCAAACCATGACATTTATTCGAAGGGTGATCAAATAAGCGCATATAAAACTAA
This sequence comes from Acinetobacter sp. WCHA39, assembly GCF_002165385.1. Classification (NCBI taxonomy): domain Bacteria; kingdom Pseudomonadati; phylum Pseudomonadota; class Gammaproteobacteria; order Moraxellales; family Moraxellaceae; genus Acinetobacter; species Acinetobacter sp. WCHA39. The sequence goes on along the minus strand of NZ_NHRP01000023.1, from coordinate 24,412 downwards.
GCAAGCATTTTTGTTGCTTTCATACACAAAGTCAAGAATAAAGAAAAGGTTTTTTTAGAATAATTTTTAGCTGTTGTTTTTTTAATCTCTCAGTTCAAGGTAATTTATCGATCCAAATGCCCATTTATCAAAAAACTATTTTCTTTTTATACAAAAATAGGCATTGTGATTGGCTAATTCAAACATTTTGATCGAATATAGACGGAATTCTTTTGGGGAGATCAAATTATGAAACCATCATATTTAAAAACAAGCCTATACGCTGTCGCAACTACGACTCTGCTTCTTTGTTCTAGCCAAAATTACGCTCAGCAATATTACAAATGGATAAATGCTAATGGTTCAACCCATTACACCACGACTCCTCCACCAAAAGGAGCAAAACGATTAGATAGAATTTCCACTTATGGGACTAGCACTCAAAATACAAACCCGCCGAAAGCACAGCAACCTCAAAATGAAAGTCAACCGTCTTCTGAAACACAATCACCTCAAAGCTTTGGTCAACCTTCAACGAATGTAGCTTCTCAAACTCCAGCTACTACTGCACCTGTTCAAACTCAAACTACAGCACCAGTTAGAGTAAAACCAAATCTTTAGATTCTTTTAATATAATTGAATAAAATGGTGACTCTAATATCACCACTTTATTCAATTTTTTAAAATACAAATATTTATGACAAAAACTCTTTTCCAACAACTCCTACATTTCTTTAACTTGTTATTTTTTATTATTCCTCTTAGCCATGCTCAGGATTTTTATAAATGGATCGACGCGAGTGGCTCAACTCATTATTCAGCAACACCTCCACCCTCAAGTGCGAAAAAGTTAGGCTCAGTATCCACATATATCAACAGTTTAGAACAAACTAAAAAACAACTTTCATATTATAAACCAGTTCAAAATCTCAATCAGCCACCATTTCCAGTAGCTCCAAAAGATAAATTTACAGCAAAAGAACGGACTGAAATTGAAGCAAAAGTACGAAAAGGAATGCAAGATTACTCTAAGGAGAAACGCACCAATCCTTATATAGACATGTTCGGTCCACTGACGGAACAAGATCTTAGATCCTCTTTAGAATCAGAATATCTCCAGAAAAAAGAGAAGTTAGCAAATTCAAGAGTATCAAATCGATAAAAGTATCTAATTTATAATTACTGATACTCAAAACCAGAAGATAAAATCTTGCTCTAAAAACTGACATTGCCCCCTATTTTGCGCTATGCTGTGCGGCAATCTTAACTTTAATTTTTGTTGTATCGCATATCCCTATGACGACTTCTCACATTGACTCCGAATATCAAGCAAGTGCCATTGAGCCTCAAGTTCAACAAGACTGGGACAATCGCAAAGTTTTTAAAGTTGCAGACACTGTAGAGGGCAAACATCGCTATATCCTGTCGATGTTCCCTTACCCAAGTGGCAAACTGCATATGGGGCATGTGCGTAACTACACCATTGGTGACGTGATCAGCCGTTTTTATCGTTTAAAAGGTGAAACGGTATTACAACCAATGGGTTGGGATGCATTTGGTTTGCCTGCTGAAAATGCAGCGATTGCGCACCAAGTTGCACCAGCAAAATGGACTTTTGAAAACATTGCGTATATGCGTGACCAATTAAAGAAATTAGGCTTATCCGTCGATTGGGATCGTGAGTTTGCGACCTGTACACCAGAGTACTACCACTGGGAACAATGGTTATTCGTACAACTTTATAAGAAAGGCTTGATCTATCGTAAGCTTTCAACCGTGAACTGGGACCCAGTAGACCAAACAGTGTTAGCCAACGAGCAAGTTGAAAATGGTCGTGGCTGGCGTTCAGGTGCATTGGTTGAAAAACGTGATATTCCAATGTACTACTTCCGCATCACCGACTATGCACAAGAATTATTAGACGATTTAGACACCTTAAAAGATGGTTGGCCACAACAGGTTTTGACCATGCAACGTAACTGGATCGGCCGTTCGACAGGGATGGAAATTACCTTCCCTTCTGCCAATACTGAAGTCTATGCAGATGGCCTAACCGTTTATACAACGCGTGCGGATACCTTAATGGGTGTGACTTATGTTGCGGTTGCAGCAGAACACCCTCTTGCGCTTAAAGCAGCGGAAAACAATCCTGAATTAGCTGCATTTATTGAAGAATGCCGTATGGGTTCAGTTGCAGAAGCGGACTTAGCCACGGCTGAAAAGAAAGGTATGGCAACAGGCTTATCTGTTAAGCACCCAGTCACAGGTGAAGAACTCCCTGTTTGGATTGCCAACTATGTATTGATGTCATACGGTTCAGGCGCTGTAATGGCAGTTCCTGCACATGACGAACGCGACTTTGAATTTGCCAATAAATTTAACTTGCCAATCAAGCAAGTCATCGATGCTAAAGGCACTGATGATGCTGAATACTCAGTTACTGAATGGCAAGAATGGTATGGTTCAAAAGAAGGTCAACTGGTCAATTCAGGCGAGTTTGATGGTTTGGCATTCCAAGCTGCATTCGATGCATTCCTTGCGAAATTAGAACCACAAGGTTTAGCAAATTCTAAAGTTCAATTCCGTTTACGTGACTGGGGTGTTTCTCGTCAACGTTACTGGGGTTGCCCAATTCCAATGATTAACTGTGATACTTGTGGTCAAGTCACAGTTCCTGAAGATCAACTTCCGGTTGTATTACCAACTGACGTTGTTCCAGATGGTTCAGGTAATCCACTAAATAAAATGCCTGAATTCTATGAAACGAAATGTCCTTGCTGTGGTGGCGATGCACGTCGTGAAACAGACACCTTGGACACCTTTGTAGAATCCTCTTGGTATTATGCTCGCTATGCATCTCCAGATTTTACTGGCGGTATGGTAAAACCTGAAGCGGCTCAAAGCTGGCTTCCTGTGAACCAGTATATCGGTGGTGTAGAGCACGCAATCCTGCACTTACTTTATGCACGTTTCTTCCATAAATTGATGCGTGATGAAGGCGTAGTACAAGGCAATGAACCATTTACTAACTTGCTCACCCAAGGCATGGTGTTGGCAGACACCTTCTACCGTGAAGCAGAGAGTGGCAAGAAAACTTGGTTTAACCCTGCTGACATCGAATTAGAGCGTGATGAGAAAGGTCGCATTCTATCTGCGAAATATTCGGGTGATGGTCAGGAAGTTGTGATCGGCGGACAAGAAAAAATGTCTAAGTCGAAAAACAATGGTATTGATCCACAGGCCATTATTGACCAGTACGGCGCAGATACCGCACGTGTCTTTATGATGTTCGCTGCACCACCTGATCAATCTTTAGAATGGTCAGATGCAGGTGTTGAAGGGGCGAACCGCTTCTTGAAACGTGTATGGCGTTTGGCTGCTGGTTTCTTGGAAAAAGACAATCAAGCGACTGCAATTGATACAGCAAACCTCTCGAAAGATGCGCAAGATTTACGTCGCAAAACCCATGAAACCATCCAGAAAGTGGGTGATGACATTGAACGCCGTCATGCGTTCAATACTTCTATTGCGGCATTAATGGAGTTATTGAATGCGACCAATAAGTTTGAAGCCAAAGATGACAATGATGTAGCTGTTGCACGTGAAGCAATTACAACTTTATTGACTTTACTTGCCCCATTTGCACCACATTTAAGTCAAACACTTTTAGCACAGTTTAGTATTGATATTAATACGACACTGTTCCCACAAGTGGATGAATCAGCGTTAACCCGTAATACGCAAACGATTGTTGTACAAGTGAATGGTAAACTGCGTGGTAAGTTATACGTCGCAGTCGATATCTCTAAAGATGAGTTATTGGCTTTGGCAAAAGCACTGCCAGAAGTTCAACAATTCTTAACTGGCCCAACCAAGAAAGAAATTGTAGTGCCAAATAAACTTGTTAATTTAGTTGTTTAATAATTCTTTCTAACCTCTCTTAAATATAAGAGAGGTTTTAATCCTCTACCAAAGAGGAATTAGAATAGATTTGATTAGAGGAATAAATATGCACTTAGCACAACGTTTAGCTGCTATCGTTTTAACTTTAGGTCTAAGTGCAGGCTTAGTTGGCTGTGGCTTTCATTTAAAGGGAAGCTATCCAACGGCAACACCATTGGTTTATAACAAACTAACTTTGGTTTTACCTGACAATACCGATGAACTCGAGAATCGTCTCAGCATCTATCTCAGTGCTACGGGCGTACAACTCAGTAATGCCAATGATGCCTATGTACTTCGTATGTTAGATTATACCCCTCGTCGCCAGTTATTGAATGGTAAATTGACTGAAGTACTATTACGTTTAACCGTGACTTTCCAAATTGAAGATCGTCAAGGCAATAAAATCACAGAACCACGCACACTCACTGCATCTCGCACGTACCAATATGATGTGGCAACTGTAAATACAGATAACCAACAAGAAGCGTATCTGAACCGTATCATTATTGATGATATTGCCCAGCAAATTACGCGTCAAATTGCAGCGAATCGTTTACCGAAAGCTCAACCATAATTACTTTTTATGAAGTTAGATTATGTTCAAGCATTAAAACGCATTACAGAAGCCCGTGGTGCATGGATCATTCATGGGCAAGAACCTTTGCTTGAGCAAAACTTACTTGATGGATTTCGTAAAAGTTGGCAACAGCATGAAGTTGAACGTCAGCGTTATGACATCAGTAGCGTCAATGATTGGAAAAATGTTTTTAATGCGCTGAATAGCTTATCGCTGTTTTCTCAGCAACTCGCCATTGAAGTACATGGCAATATCAAGCCTGATGCCAATGGCTTAAGACTGCTGAAAAACTATATTCAACAGAATGAACATAACTTATTGCTCATCGTTTTACCTAAACAAGACAGCAGCAGTTTAAAGTCTGCCTTTTTCCAAGTCGTGGAGGCCAATGGTGTTGTAGTTCCCTTAACAGCAACCTATCCACAAGACCGACAACGTATATTAAGTATTGAAGCCGATAAACTCGGAATCCAATTGAATAATGATGCATGGCAATGGCTAATGCAGCATCATGAACATAACCTGCTCGCAGCCAAAAACAGTTTGATGCGTGTTGCAGATACCTTTCCTGATATCAAACAAATCCAGATTGAACAACTCTATGCGTGTTTACAAGATCAATCACGCTATACCACCTATGATTTAAGTGATGCATTATTAACAGGAAATTTAGAGCAATCCGTTAAAATCTATCAGTATCTTCTTGCTGCTGGCGAACCAGATAGTTTGATCTTATGGACACTCAGCAAAGAAATGCGTCTACTCATGCAACTTTTTGAGCAGCCACAGAATGCATTGCAATTAGGGATTTGGAAAACTAAAGTTTCGCTTTATCAGCAAGCATTACGCCGCTTAAACCCTCGTCAGTTTTTAAAATGGCCTGAACTTTTATTAGCAATTGATGCTGCAATTAAAGGAATGTCTAAAGAAAACTCAGAACATCTGATGCTTCAAGCAATCAGTGAACTGTGTGGTACAACTTTATTTCCAAGCTTTTCTTAAAGATAAATAAAAAAGGATGACTTTATGTCATTGGATTTAACCACAATCCAGAAAGAACAAATCAAAGATATACTTTCGCATGCTGATGCTCTTATTATCAGCGCAGGTGCTGGCATGGGTGTTGACTCAGGTCTGCCCGACTTTCGAGGCAATCAAGGCATGTGGCGAGCTTATCCAGAACTCGGTAAACAACGTATCGACTTTACTGAAATAGCCAATCCAGCAGCATTTAAATTTCAGCCAAATTTAGCGTGGGGTTTTTATGGACATCGTTTGGCACTATATCGTCAAACCTTGCCGCATCAAGGCTTTCATTTACTCAAACAACTCGCTGAAAAATTAGCACTCCCCTACTTTGTATTTACTTCGAATGTTGATGGGCAATTTCAAAAAGCAGGTTTTGATCCAAACCAAATTTATGAGTGTCATGGCTCGATCCACCATCTTCAATGCTCAGAACCTTGCCAACTCACAACATGGTCAGCAAATGAATTAACGCCTGAGATTGATCATCAAAATTGTCAATGGTTAGGACAACTCCCACTATGCCCACATTGTGGCAAGTTATCCCGTCCAAATATTTTGATGTTTAATGATTATGCTTGGGTCAGCCAAAGACACACGCAACAAGCGAGACGCTTAGAAAATTTTTTAGAAGCCCACAATCAATCTATTGTCATTGAAATAGGTGCAGGCACAACCATTCCAACCGTTCGTTATTTCAGTGAACGCTTCGCACCAAAACTCATCCGAATCAATCCTCGTGAAGCAATACTTCCATCCAAGGGTGGAGTTTCAATCGCAGAAAATGCAGTCATTGGTATTCAAAATATTTATCAGATTCTAGTCGAGTAATTTCAATAAAATTTGATAATAATTATCATTATAGATTAAAAATATCCACGTTTTATCCTTATTTCGCTTTTATACTGGTTTGAGTTTCCAAATCTCGATCTGTTGCCATGCCCAAAACAAGTTCTAAAAAAATACCATTCAGTAAAATAATAATGATCGCTATCGGTGTCGCGATTATTGCAGCCGTTGCATGGTTTTTCTTTAAACCTAAAGATCAAGTACCACAATATATTAGTGCTGAAGTTTCCAAAGGTGATATTGAAGATTCAGTACTTGCAACGGGTGTACTTGAAGCAACCAAGATGGTCAGTGTGGGTGCTCAGGTTTCAGGTCAAGTGAAAAAAATGTATGTTCAGTTAGGCGATCAAGTCAAACAAGGTCAACTGATTGCACAAATTGATTCGATTCGCCAAGAAAACGAGTTAAAAACTGCCAAAGCGAATATTCAAAATCAACAGGCTCAATTGGCGGTACAACAAGCCAATTTAGCAAAAGTGGAAGCTGAATATAAACGCCAGCAGGCAATGTTTAGCCAAGATGCAACTTCACGTGCAGAACTTGAAACAGCACTAGCAAACTTTAAAACAGCACAAGCTCAAATTGCAGCAATCAATGCGCAAATTGAACAATCTCGTTTAACACTCGCAACTGCACAAGAGAATTTAGGTTATACCAGTATTATTGCACCAATGGATGGGACAGTGGTTGCCATTGTGACCGAAGAAGGTCAAACGGTGAATGCCAATCAAACCGCGCCAACGATTGTGAAATTGGCGAAATTAGATACGATGACAATTAAGGCTCAAATTTCTGAAGCCGATGTTATGAAAGTTGAAAAAGGTCAAACCGTTTACTTCACGACATTAGGTAATAGTGAAAAAAAACATTACGCACAGCTACGTCAAGTTGAGCCAGCACCAAACTCTATCAATACCGAAACAACCAATACCAGTTCATCATCATCAAGCACAGCCGTGTATTACAACGCTTTGTTTGATGTTCCAAATGAAGACGGTAAGTTACGTATTGATATGACTGCACAAGTCTATATTGTTTTGGCTGAAGCGAAAAATGTACTAACAATCCCTGCCGCTGCCATCCAAACTAAACGTTCAAACAAAAAAGAAAATGGCAATAATTCGGTTGCAACAGATAAATCAAAAAATGCAGATACTCAGAAAGCGCAGCATCCTAAACGCCTAGATTTGACTGAAGCTGAAAAAGCCTTAATTGCTCAAGGTAAAGCATCCACAGGCATGGTTCGTGTGTTACAAGCGGATGGAACTGCTCAACCTCAACCTGTGTTAATCGGCCTTAACAATCGCGTTACTGCACAAGTGCTGAGAGGTTTAAAACAAGGTGATCAAGTGGTGATTGCCGATGCAACTGATAGCTCAAACGAATCAGCAAAACGTAGCAATCAACGTCCAATGAGGATGTAATATGACCCAAGATCAAACGCATTCTTCACAGCCATTACTTGAGGTCAGTGACCTCACCCGTGAGTTCCCTGCGGGTGAAGGTACAGTACAAATTCTCAAAGGCATTGATTTAAAAATTTATGCAGGTGAGTTGGTTGCCATCGTTGGTCAATCTGGCTCTGGTAAATCCACCCTAATGAATATTCTGGGCTGTCTGGATAAGCCCAGCGCAGGAAGTTACAAGGTCAATGGTCGAGAAACCCGCCAACTAGAACCTGATGAACTTGCACAATTACGCCGTGAATATTTTGGTTTTATTTTCCAGCGTTATCACTTACTGGGTGATCTGAGTGCTTCTGGTAATGTTGAAGTCCCTGCCATTTACGCAGGCGTAGACAGCCAACTTCGCCAACAGCGTTCGGCTGAGCTACTCTCAGAACTCGGACTTGAAGAACGCTTACATCATCGACCAAGCCAGTTATCTGGTGGTCAGCAACAACGTGTTTCAATTGCCCGTGCATTGATGAATGGCGGTGATGTGATTCTTGCCGATGAGCCAACAGGTGCATTGGATAAGAATAGTGGTGTTGAAGTGATGCGTATTTTGCGTGAGCTGAATGCCAAAGGTCATACCATTATTCTGGTCACCCACGATCTGAATGTTGCCAAGAATGCGACTCGTATTATCGAGATCAGTGACGGTAATATTATTTCAGACCGTGCCAATGTGCCTGAAAATACCGATAACGATTTACAACACCAAACCCTGCAACGTACACCACAAAAGAAAACCTCAAGCTGGCGTTCTTTTTTTGACCGTCTCGGTGAAGCATTCTGCATGGCACTGCTTGCCATGAATGCCCACCGTATGCGGACTTTCTTGACTATGCTTGGGATTATTATCGGGATCGCATCCGTGGTCTCGGTGGTTGCACTTGGGAATGGCTCACAGAAGCAAATTCTAGAAAATATCAGTAGTCTCGGCACCAATACCATTACCGTGTATCAGGGGCGTGGTTTTGGTGATAACTCGCGTGCTTCACAAGTCAAAACACTGGTGCCTGCCGATGCCGATGCACTGGCGGAACAACCCTATGTGGATGGAGTCAGTCCCTCTGCCAACACCAGCGTCACCTTGCGTTATAAGGATACCGAAGCATCGGCAACTGTAAATGGTGTCAGTGCAGATTTCTTCTATGTCCGTGGCATGAACTTTAAATCAGGACAGCCTTTTGACAAAAACAGTGTTACTCAGCGTGCCCAAGATGTGGTGATTGATACCAATACGGAGAAAACCTTCTTTGCAGATGGGACCAATCCTGTCGGTCAAGTACTGCTATTAGGCAGTGTACCCAGTCGTATTATTGGCGTGATTGATGCTCAACAAGGTTTTATGGGCAACTCTGACAGTTTGAATGTTTACTTGCCTTATTCGACAGTCATGAGCCGTATGTTAGGTCAGTCTAATGTGCGTAGCATTATTGTTCGTATTAAAGATGAATATCCAAGTAGTGCCGCTGAAAATGCCATTTTGACTCTACTTGAACAACGTCACGGCGCGCAGGACGTGTTTACCCAAAACTCCGACAGTATTCGTGAAACCATTCAGCAAACCACTGCAACCATGACCTTACTGATTTCCGCAATCGCGGTGATCTCTTTGGTCGTTGGTGGTATTGGGGTTATGAACATTATGTTGGTTTCTGTGACCGAGCGGACTCAAGAAATTGGCGTACGTATGGCGGTTGGTGCTCGACAAAGTGACATTTTGCAGCAATTCCTGATTGAAGCAATTCTGGTCTGTTTATTGGGCGGTATACTCGGTGTACTACTCTCTTTAGGGATTGGTCAAATCATCGGACACTTTGCCAAAGGCATCATTGAAATGAGTTATTCGACCACCTCGATTGTAGCGGCCTTTGTCTGCTCAAGCATGATTGGTATTGTATTTGGCTTCTTACCAGCAAGAAATGCGGCACAACTCGATCCAGTTGCTGCTTTAGCGAGAGAATAAGGAATTTGAGTATGTCTTTTCAATTCACAAAATTAGGACTCGCACTGGTACTCACTGGCTCCTTGGCTGGCTGTTCTGCTGTGGTGAAAACCCCCTATAACGCCCCAACAGTCCAAGTGCCACAACAGTTCCAGTACGATGCACAAAAAAGTAAAAGCATCAATTTAACTGATCAATGGTGGACTTTATTTAATGATGCCCAACTGAATCAGTTGGTCGATCAGGTTCTCGCTAAAAATAGCGATTTAACTGTTGCCGGAATCACCCTTAAACAGGCTCGTTTACAGGCAGGTTTGGCTGAAAATAAACAAGGGATTCGAACCAGTTCGAGTGTTTCTGCAGCTCATAACTATGACCTCCGTTCAGGCGATGGTTCTGACCGTGGGTTATCGACCAGTGTTGGCGTTAGCTATGAACTCGATTTATTTGGTAAGCTCGCCAATCAAACAGAAGCCAGTCGTTGGGAAGCTCTTGCAAGCGCACAGGACTTACAAGCAACCGCGCAAAGTTTGGTTGCCACCACAGCCAAACTATATTGGCAATTGGGTTATTTAAATGAGCGATATAACACCATCCAACAGAATTTAGCTTCTACACAGAAAATTTATGAATTAGTGCAATCACAATACAAAGCAGGTGCGGTTTCAGGTTTAGATTTAACTCAAGCAGAACAATCGGTTCAAAGCCAAAAAGCCAGTTTGAGTCAGATTGAACAACAACGTGTAGAAACACGTACTGCGATTGCTGTATTGCTACATGAACCTGTTCAACACCTGAATATTCAAGAGCCTACACAACTACCTCGCAATGCTCTTCCGAATATCGCGATCGGACTCCCTGCCGATATTTTATCGCGTCGTCCAGACTTACAAGCTTCTGAATTACGCCTACGCAAAACCTTAGCCAATAAAGATGCAACCAAAGCCAGTTATTATCCATCGATTAATTTGACGGGAAATCTAGGTTCTTCTAGCACCTCTTTAACACAACTGTTAAAGAACCCTGCTTTAACTTTAGGTGCAAGCCTGAGCCTACCTTTTCTTCAATATAATGATATGAAGAAAGATATTGCGATTAGTGACCTTGAGTATGAAAAAGCGATTATTCAATATCGGCAAACCTTATACCAAGCTTTTGCTGATGTCGAAAATGCATTATCAAATCGCACTCAACTGAATCAGCAAGTACAACTGCAACAACGCAATGTCGAACTTGCGAATAAGACCGAGCGACTAACCGAAGTTCGTTATCGTAACGGTGCAATCGCATTAAAGAACTTACTAGATGCACAAGAAACCACACGTAATGCCAAACTCAGCTTAGTTGAAACCAAGCAGAATCAATACAATGCTTATGTGACTTTAATGCAGGCTTTGGGCGGAAGTCCTGTTAAAGAACTACCAAAACAATAGCACTCTGGGTATTATTATTTTACTCACTTAAAGTTTTTAGCTCATTTTTAATGAGCTGAGAACTTTTTATTTTACCCATCAAATTTATGCATTGACGTAAATTTTGCTGTTTTATATGCTGATAAAATAAGATAAAAATCCAATTATTTATATTTATAAAGAGAGTTAAAACCATGAGTTACGAAGCTAAAGTATTCAACGTAATGATAGCTTCTCCAGGAGATGTTGCATCTGAAAGAACAATCATTCGTGACGTGATATACGAATGGAATGCTGTTCACTCAAAATTACGAAATATTGTTTTATTGCCTGTTGGATGGGAATCTCATTCATCTCCTGAGATGGGAGCATCTCCTCAAGAAATCATAAATAACCAAGTTTTAGATAAATGTGACTTTCTTGTTGGTGTTTTCTGGACTCGTATTGGAACACCTACCACAGATTATGCTAGCGGCACAGTTGAGGAAATCGAGAAACATATTGCCACTGATAAACCAGCAATGCTTTATTTTTCCAGTCAGCCTGTTGTAATGGACACTGTTGACTCAGATCAATATGCTGAATTAAGTAAGTTTAAAAAATATTGTCAATCTCGTGGATTGTATGAAAGTTATGATAGCCAATCTGACTTCAAAGACAAATTCTATCGCCATCTTCAACTTAAAGTTAATGAACATTCTTTATTTCAAGATGAAGTAAGCGGCTCATTACCACATCAAATTGAAGTAGTGAAATCCAAAACTCCACTTCCTAGTTTATCAAATGAAGCTCGTATTTTACTTAAAGAAGCCAGTCTTGATCGTAATGGTTCTATTATGTCTTTAAGCTATATAGGTGGTGACAATATTCAAACTAATGGTAAAAGTTTGATTTCATCACAACATCCGAGAGAGGTTGCTCGTTGGAAATCAGCTATTCAAGAACTAGTAGATGAACATTTAATTGAAGATCGTGGTTATAAAGGTGAAGTATTTAGAATCACTAATCTTGGTTATCAAATCGCAGATATGATCGAATTGTAAATATAATCAACGTTAGCTGACTTGTAGCATCAAATGTCAGAGTAATCCATAAATGTCTGGAGCAATTGCTTCAAATTAAATTAAAACAGTATTTTTACTCCGACTAAAATTGTTAGATATAATCTCAAAATAATGCTGTAGAAACGCCTCTCAGGATGGAACTACTACTCTAAAACCTAGTTATGCTCTAAAAAATAAAGCCGCTATAAAGCGGCTTTATCAAATGATTTGAATAAATGAATTATTCATCATCCATCATTGATTGGCTCATACCAACAGTATTAAAGCCACCATCAACATACATGATTTCACCAGTAATACCTGAAGCCCATGGTGAGCAAAGGAACAATGCTGCGTTGCCCACTTCTTCAATCGTTACATTACGTTGTAATGGAGCGATTTTTTCATTGGCATCTAACATTTTACGGAATGATTTGATACCAGACGCAGCCAAAGTACGGATTGGGCCCGCAGAGATCGCATTTACACGAATTCCCTCTTTACCCAAGCTTAATGCTAAATAACGCACACCCGCTTCTAACGATGCTTTTGCCATCCCCATCACGTTATAGTTTGGCATCACACGCTCAGAACCCTGATAAGTCAAGGTTAATAAACAACCTTTACGTGCTTGTAATAAAGGTTTAGCCGCACGAGCCATCGCGACAAAACTATACGCACTAATGTCATGTGCAATTTTAAAACCGTCACGGTCAGTCACGTCGGTAAAGTCACCATCTAGCGTATGTGCAGGTGCAAAACCAATCGAATGCACAACACCATCTAAACCATCCCAGTGTTTTGCCAACTCAACAAAAGTATTGTCAATTTCTGCATCAATCGCTACATCACAAGGGAAAACGAGAGTTGAACCAAACTGTGCTGCAAAGTCATCAACACGCTTTTTTAGCTTTTCATTTGGATAAGTAAATGCTAACTCTGCGCCTTCACGGTGTAATGCTGCCGCAATACCGAAAGCAATTGATAATTTACTTGCAATACCAGCGATTAAAAAACGCTTACCAGCTAAAAGTCCTTGTGACATCTTATTCTCACTCGAAAAATTTTCACCACATTATGCCAACATTCCTGATTTTTCGGAATTGCATAATCCACCTTTTTTACAATCTTGCATAAAAAAATCGCCTTCATATGAAGACGATTTATGTTTTATATCAATTCAAATTTAATCATCACCTTGAATTAGGCTTAACAAACGCATAAATGAATAGTACATCCACACTAAAGTCGCAAGTAAAGCAATCGCACATACCCATTCAAATGCTTTAGGAGCGCGTTGTGCTGCTGCATTTTCAATAAGATCAAAATCCAAAATTAAGTTCAGTGAAGCAATTACAGCAACAAATGCAGCAAAACCAATACCTAACCAATTGCTTTCAAAAATATAAGGAATACTTGAACCAAAGATCAAACGTAAAACGATCTGCACAACAAAAACTAAAGCAATCGCAATAGAAGCTGAAATTACAATTGCCTTAAATTTTTCAGTCGCACGAATAATTTGGAATTTATATAACGCAAATAAAACCAAGGTTGTAACAAAGGTCGCAAGCAAAGCTTGTAAAGGAACACCTGGAAACTTCAGTTGAAAAATAAAAGAAATACCGCCTAAAAATGCACCTTCAAATAACGCATAAGGAATTGCTAAAGCTGGTGCAGTATTTGATTTGAAAGTGGTAATCAAAGCTAAAATTAAGCTCCCAATAATTCCAACAATTGTTGCAGCATAGGCAATTGAAAGATTAGCTGTGATTGCACAATAGAAAAATAGTGCCATTCCCAATACAGCTGCAATCACTGTCAATAATACTGACTTCTGAATAGCACCTTGAATGGTCATTGGCTCAGTTATATCAGTATAGGTTTCCACCCGAGTTAAAATTGGATTATTACTTTGCATGTAAACTCTCTTTTTATAGTAAGCAAATAAAAATTGAGTTTATGATATTTTTTATTCAATCCCAATATTTTTTACATTTAATAAAGCTTTAATTTTTTTGCAATTTATTGATAGCTAATCCATTAAAAATATATGAAACAAAGTATTTGATTGCAAAATTAAAGCACATTTTATGGCTATAACTTTCATTCCGTAGCGAGAACCATAAGCTTATATTTACAGTCTAGATCTCTTTATACCAACTGAATCAATTGTAATAAAATCTGTATTCATCTAAGTAACATAAGCAATAAAAAAAGGAGTCGCATTTTAGGACTCCTTTTTAAATCATTTTTTAGATTAGAGTGAAATATTACAGTTCTTTTAGCTAAAGTGCTGTGGTTGCTCATCAATAACTTCTGCTTGTAACTGATTCATCTGTTTTTCCAACAAACCAAATAAAGCGGCTTGGATCATATGCTGTGCAACGGTTGGTGTCTGATCACCCAAAATCTTTTTAACATCTTCACTAAATTGAATTTTAACCAAAGGCTCTGCTTCCGAACCAGCATTACGCAAGGCAAGCTCTCCACCTTCAAGTTGAACTAACTCGAGAACGGCTTCTTGGCTACCAAATAACTCTTTTAACTGTTGCATTGACATACAATTACTCCATGTTTCTACATGGTGGCAAAGCGCCACTGCACTTTGCAATCTCACGTCTTATTTATATAAGTGCTATTCACTCATATTTCAAGTCTATGTTGTACTCGAATTAAAACTCAACCATTTCATTGCGAAAACCATCAATCAAATGGCTTAACTCTCTATGCCATTCTCGTAATATTTTTGCATCGGGTAACCATGCTTGAGGACTTTGAGTCACCTTAATAATCAAATTCGATGAGGTCTCATTTTCAGGCTCTGGTGCTGTTGGCTCGGGTGCGTACTGACATAAACGATACGCACGTTTGAGTTCTGCAATAAAACCATCTTTAGCAAGTTGCTGTAATACTGAAACTTCTGGTGAGACTTGTCCTTTAACTGCCATCTGTTCTTCAATCGACTTAAACGTCGGTTGCAAATCATTTAAACGATAATAGCGCACCAATTCTTGTAAAAACGCTAAAATTGCCCCGTGTAAATGAAATACTGCTGCCTCACGATATGCCTGCGCTTGTTGAATATGTTCAGTTTGCTCAGCTTGTTGACATGCAAGTCGGGCAAAATACAATTTTTGATTGGTACGATCAGCATGGTAGCGAGCAACACGAGACATAATAAATCCCTTTTTCAGTTCATTTAAATCAAGACTGATTGTAAAGCGAATTGATGCTGAAACAAATAGCACTCACAACATCAATTCAATACGATAAAGTTTTCGCTTGGCAATGACTTGAATCGGTGGATCAATCGGACGAATATTGCGATTGCCCCAAGCCAAATATCCTTCAGCCCAATACGTTGCACAAGCTGCATCATTCAAAAGAAAGTGTTGATTCTCTACAATCATCAAATCTTTCAGTGGCAACATTCGAGGTTGCTATGAGCGAAGCTCAAGCGTTTTAATTTTCTTGGCTATTCGTTCAGCATTTGGTGCAACCATTGATAAAGCAGTATATTGCTTTAACATTGATAATTAAGCTTTATCATCCGCAGCTTTGACACGAATGCCTTGGCTTTTTACTTTCAAGGTGTTTAAACCTTTAATTGCTTTAATCGCTTCACGTGGATCTGGCATTTCAACAAAACCGAAACCTTTCGATTTACCCGTTGCTTCGTCTTTGACCACGACACAAGACTCAACTTTTCCATATGCTTTAAATAAGTCGAGAATCTCCGCATCAGTCACATTACGGTCTAAATTACGAACTAAAATTTTCATGCTAAAACCTAAAAGATGATTCATTGTAGAATCAAAAGAATTTGAATCTGCCTAGTTTAATCGAAATCAATCCCAAAACCTAAATTGATTGCAGCCGTACGAGAATGATTGCTTTGGCCGTAGGCACGTGGAATATCCCGATGAATCTGAACATCGACTAAATGTTGAGGTAAATCATTGAGGAAGTAACTTTCTATTTTTCTTCCTAACTCATCATATTGATCTTGTGACCATAAATTTAAATTCTGTTTGGTTAAAATCAACTCATTTTCTGCACGCGTCAATGCGACATACAAAACACGTCTCTCCTCTTCGACATCGTTAAAATCACCCTGCGCCCGTGCATGTGGATATTGATTGGGAGATACATGTGGAACATAACAGACTTTTTGTTCAGCACCCTTAGCTGAATGGATGGTAATCAACGTTACTAAATCCTGGTCAGGTGTTTTATCAATTTCTGAAACAGAAATTGGATCAAGTACATATTCCTCTAAGAACTCCCCAAGAGCACTGTGTTTACGTGCCAATTGCTTGACCAAATCAAAGTCTTTAACACGGCGTGACCAATCTTTCGTTTTATAATTATTTTCCAGCTGTTCATTTAGCGCATCCAGTGCAAGGCCTATACAAGCTTCAACATGCTGCTGCAATACATCGAGCTGCATCAAAATTAAAATCGCCTGTTGCGGTACTTTGCCATGTCGCTCTAAACGTTGGCAACGGGCTTCGATATCAGGTAATTGAATCAGCTCTTGTGCCAACTTACTGGCACCCACATCGCCCACGCCATCCCAAAGCGTCAGGAAACGCATCCAGGCCAAATCATCTTGTGGGTTAACGCTGACCCGAAGTAAGCTCAATACATCTTTAACATGTGCAGACTCAAGCAGTTTTACCCCACCAATAAAACGATAAGGGATATTGGCTGCAATTAAAGCACCTTCCAAATAACGCCCACTAAAACCTGAGCGCAGCAACACCATATGTTCTGTCCAAGCAGCACCTTGCATATGACGACGATTCAAATCTTGAATAATCCAATTGGCTTCTTCAAACTCATTACTCAAGATATGCAGTTGTGGCTTTAAACCTTTACCTCGATAGGCCTGTAGATGCTTGTCATATTCAATTTGGCTCTGCTCCAGCAGCCAATTGGATAAATCTAAAATGCCTTGGGTCGAACGATAATTCATCTCCAAAGTCAACACTTCGGCATCGGGTACACGTTCTTTAAAATGATGAATATTTTCAAAATCTGCACCACGAAAGCCATAAATGGATTGTGCATCATCCCCGACACAAAACAGTTTCACCTTGCCAACTAAAGGCTGAAGCAAAGCCCATTGCAGTGGATTAGTATCCTGCATTTCATCGACCAATAAGGCGGAACAAAAACCAGTGACCCATTGCACTAGCTCTGGTGAACTTTGCAGATGTACGGCAACAATAGATAGGATGTCATCATAATCCAGAAAGTTACGCTCCTGCTTACGCTGCTCGTAGGCTTTCATTAAATCTGCAATTTTGGCTTTATACTCAAGCGCTTGGGGTAGCTGCTCAACTAAAGCATCCGATAGTTTGGTTTTGGTATTACGAGCATAGGAATAGAGATCACACAATTCGGCCGCTTTCGGCAATACATTGCCCTTGTCTTTACCCCGTAACAGACGGAACATCAGCAATTGATCATCCCGATCAATAATACTGAACTGGGTTAGACCAAACGCACGTGGATTACGACGTAGTAAATACATACAAAAAGTATGAAAGGTTGATGCGCGTAAACCTTTGGCCTGTGCGCCCATATGCTGCTCAACCCGTGTCACAATTTCACTTGCTGAACGTCGGGTAAAAGTTAGAATCTGAATTTGTTGTGCTGGCAAACCTTGATCAATTAAGTATGCTGCTCTTGCCACAATGGTTTTGGTTTTACCACAACCTGCTCCAGCCAAGACCAGACAATTTTGTGCTGTCGTTGTAGCTGCTTGTTTTTGTTGTGGATTCAGTTCATCAATTAGCTTGGCAAGCGTCATACAATCGGTCAATTAAAAGCGAAATGCTATTTTAGCAGACTCAAGCCATTGAAATGTTTCTCACTACAAAAACAAAAAGAGCATGTGTATTACATGCTCTTAGTTTTAACTTGATCGTTTAAATTGTAGTTGAGCTATGTGGTAACTGCTTAATTGCACCAGCAAAAGTCAGGTAATTAATGCCTTGGAATAGAATATCAATCGCAAGGAACATCCCCAATACCCAGAACGGTGAATCAGGTGATGACAAAATCAGAATCCCAGTTAATAGGGTTAATATGCCTGAAAACAGCACCCATCCCCAGCCTGAAATTGGTCTAAGGATAAAGGCGTTCACGGTACGGATAATCCCTGCAATAATTAAGGCAATCGCCAAGAAACTGGTGAGTACCACCGCAGTAATCACGGGTGTAGTAAACGCAAAGTAACCTGCTGCCAGATACAGCACACCAAACAAGGCCCACAACCAACGTGTCCCCCCTTTAAACACCATAAATGCGGCAACAAAATGCAAGATACCACCCAACATCATCAACACACCGAACAGCAATACCGCAGATAGTGTTGCAAAGGGTAAAGCCGCTAAAAGAACAAGGCCAAAAATAACCAATAATACGCCCAATAACAGATACCATTTACGATCAGCATGTAGCTGATTGCGAATTAGATCGTTACCCACTGTTTTCATCATGATTTACTCTTTTATCATCAATATTATATCTCTATATTGATCGCGTTTTTCACCGAATTCTGTATAAGGCATGTTGAGAATTAATGACGGAATGTCAGAAAATGGATGTTTACTTTGATCTTTTTAAGTTGTGTCATTGTTTTTAAAGATATGGATAAGTCGAAACTTATCCACAATTTACTTGATCCAGCCAATTTCCTGCGCGGTCAGCACACTAATCACGGTTTGTTCCAAGTCATTTGGCATTTTACTTTTATGCTCTGAAAGTGGGATACGCCCTCCCATGATTTCCGCCTCAGTTTGTGGATACAAAGGTTGCTTATCCGCCTGTGCATAACCAATCGGGAAAATAGGTTCACCATTGTTCAAATTATATTTATCGGTCGCGCCAAAACCGTGCAATAACTCATGCACTAACACTACATTATTTTGCTGTGTCTGTTTAGCTGAGGCAAACAGATTGACTGAACCAATTCGTCCACGTTCCAGCGCAGTTGAGTGCTTGAGTTCCCGATTTTGCTTCGGATCATAGAAATTCAGATATAGAGTTAAACTTGGTGAACCATCAATCGATTGATGCTGCTTCCATGCATAAAAGCGAAACTTTAGGCTCCATAGAATATTATCCAGAATACTTGGCTGCTCAGACATCTTCGGTGGTGCTTGTTGCAATTCCCTTCCGATTTGAACCATAAAGTAGCTGCTTTGCCCTCGATATTGCTGGCTATTTTTTTCTAGATACTGCTTCACCTCAGCAAAATCATCTTGCTGCAATGTTTGAATATACTGCTGTGTTGTAGGCAACCCATCGGCATTAATCGGATGCAACAATACATTAATCGGCTGATTCCAATCCTGATTTTGATCACGATAAGCATTGATCGCAACAATCAATAATACTAGTAGTAAACAAGCGACTCGAATATTTTTCCACATGCATTTCACCCTAATCAAAATTAATTTTTCTTTTTATTTGTTCAATAAAAAATGCCAGCAATCGCCAGCATTTTTTAAACTTTAATGTTTAAGCTTCTACCCATTTCCCATCTTGGAACACCAGACTCCACTTGGTCTGCTTGCCCTCAGTAGTTTCAGAACCCACATATTGTGCCTGATTCTTACGGCTGAATTTCACCACCGTTGGATTGCCTTCAGGATCAACATCTGGTGCTTCTAACAAGAACTGATACTTCGGATCAAGTTGATCTGCAACACTACGTAGCTCGGCCACTTTCGGTGCACGCGTTTCACGAATTTTCGGAAATTTGCTGGCTGCTAAGAACAGACCTGCCGCACCATCACGTAACACGAAGAAATCATCATGCTTGGCTGAACGTAAGTGTTCCATTTTGATTGGATCAACACGCGGTGGCGCAGGCTGACCACTCTTTAATACCTTACGAGTATTGTCACAGCTTGAGCAGGCAAAGTAAGGACCAAAACGACCTGTCTTTAACTGCATTTCACCATCACATTTATCACATGGAATGGTTGGACCGTCATAGCCCTTGATTTTGAATTCGCCTTCCTCGACTTCGTAACCATCACAATCTGGGTTATTACCACAGACATGCAATTTACGACCACCATCGACTACATAACTGTCCATTGCTGTACCGCATTTAGGACAACGGTGTTTCGACATCAAATCAGCAGTTTCAGCACCATCATCATCCGACAATGCCGCCAAAGACTCGACTGGTGTTAAGTTGAGTGTGCCTTTACAACGCTCTTTCGGTGGCAGGTTATAACCTGAACATCCTAAGAATACACCTGTTGTTCCAGTACGAACTTGCATTGGACGCGAACATTCAGGACAAGATACATCCGCCACTTCGACTGGCTGATTACGGCGCATGCCGCTTTCACCCTGCGCATTGGTTAAACGTTTCTTAAAATCACCGTAGAAGGTATCTAGTAACTCTTTCCAATTACGCTCACCCATTGCGACACGGTCTAATTGACCTTCTAAATCTGCGGTAAAGGCGTAATTCATCAAGTTATTAAAACTTTCATCCAAACGGTCTGTAACGATCTCCCCCATTTTCTCTGCAAAGAGACGACGGTTTTCCAGTTTTACATAACCACGTTCTTGAATCGTTGAAATAATTGCAGCATAAGTCGATGGACGACCAATCCCTTTTTTCTCTAATTCTTTCACCAAAGATGCTTCAGTAAAGCGTGCAGGTGGCTTGGTAAAATGCTGGCTCGGATCAAGTTTTTCTAACGTAAGGACTTCACCCACTTTTACCGCAGGCAATAAAATATCATCATCAGATTTATTGGCACCACGAACACGGGTAAAACCATCAAATACCAGTGTACGGCCTTTTGCCTTTAACTCAACATTTGATGCTTCAACAGTCAAGGTTGAAGATAAATATTCTGCTGGTGTCATTTGACAGGCAACAAATTGACGCCAAATCAAATCATATAAACGCTGTGCATCACGCTCTACGCCCGCCAGTTTATCGCCAGTCAAACCAACATCTGATGGACGAATCGCTTCATGCGCTTCTTGCGCGCCTGCTTTATTGCCATAACGATTTGGCTTGGCAGGAACGTATTTTTCACCAAAATTTTGCTGAATATGATTACGCACCATATTCACCGCGTCATCGCTCAAGAAAGTTGAGTCGGTACGCATATAGGTAATAAAACCACCTTCATACAAACGCTGTGCCAGCATCATGGTTTTCTTCACAGAGAAACCTAAACGCGTACTCGCCGCTTGTTGTAAGGTTGAAGTAATATACGGTGCACTCGGATTAACTTTGGTTGGTTTGTCTTCACGCAACGCAACTTTATATTCAGCATCTTTCAAAACACTTAATAGTGCATCTGTTTCAGCTTTATTTTTAAGCTTAAGTGTTTTACCTGCTTGCTTAACCGCTTCTAAGCGAATGTCTTCTTTCTTGGAAATGGTATCTGCAAAAACTTGCCAGTATTCTTCTGGAATAAATGCACGGATTTCACGTTCACGTTCAACTACTAGTTTTACAGCAACTGACTGCACACGTCCTGCCGATAAACCACGGGCAATCTTTTCCCAGAGCAATGGCGAGACCATAAAGCCCACCACACGGTCGAGGAAACGACGTGCTTGCTGAGCATTCACACGGTTTAAATCAAGTCGTGTTGGCTGTTTAAATGCTTCTTGAATGGCATTCTTGGTAATTTCGTTAAAGACCACACGATGGTAGCGACTATCATCCCCACCAATCACTTCTCTTAAATGCCAAGCAATCGCTTCACCTTCTCTATCCAAGTCCGTTGCGAGATAGATAGCATCTGCATCTTTGGCGAGTTTTTTTAGTTCGGCAACCACATTTTCTTTGCCTGGCAGCACTTCGTAATGTGCAATCCAGTCATGCTCGGGATCGACACCCATACGATTAATCAGTGCGGACTGGGCTTTTTCGGCTTTCTGTTCATCGGTCAGTTTGGTACGAGTTGCGGGCTTCTTTTCAGTGGATTTCGCCCCGCCTCCTGTCGGTAAATCACGCACATGACCCACCGATGACTTCACCACATATTGTGAACCCAAATATTTATTAATTGTTTTCGCTTTTGCAGGCGACTCCACAATCACTAAGGCACGTTTCTTTGCAGCAGGTGTAGGAGCTGCTGTGCTTTCTGAAGCAGAGCGTGGAGTATTCGCCATAATAAATCGTTTTTCCTATAATTAATCAAATAATTAGCGCTGAGCTAATTCATGTAAATATGCTTTCATTGCTTCAAGCTGAGTGGCTCTTAAATCAGTTTCTTCATCCCAATATAGCCCGACACAGTTTGCCTGCATATCAATAGCATAAACTCCTGTTAATGCAATGGGTAAATCATTAAATTTCTGATCACCCTGCACAACCTGAAGCTTGCCATCAACCACGCGCGCGCGCATGAGTGCCAAACGTGCATCTGGAATCAATACACTATAATAAGCTACCATGCTGGCACGCTTTTCCGATGCCATTGGAATCTTTGTCCACTCAGGCGCAACGATGAGTCGTGGGTGTAATCCCATTTTGCGAGCTTGGTCGCGCATTAAACCGAGTGCTTTTTCTCTTGGACTCACACGTAAACCAAAAATAGAGCCAAGTACAAACAGTACAATCGCAACCGTGATCCAAATTCCAATATTACTCATAAAGCCGCCCAAAACTTCCTTTTATTAGCGTTACATAAGTTGAATCAAAAAGGCAAGTTCCAAATTTAAGGCATCAACAATCTTGGACTATATTCAATCTCTCTCTGATTCACTTTTAACCATTGGTTATGTTCTAAACGATTCAATAAGTCTTCAGCATTTTGTTCAGGAAAATTTTGTTTTAAGAGCAAAGTAAAGCCTGCCACATATTTAGGACGTAAGTGTGCAGCAACATTTAATCTTCTCGCTAAAGTTAAACGAATATTTTCCAAATCAAATGAAGCATGGTCTTTCTGAATGATTGGCAATAACATTTGGTTTTGCCCAACTTGCTCTTTTTTCTTTTCATTCTCAATCATTTCTGGCAGAACCAAGTTCGCCCATACCATTAGATTTTTTTCAAAATAAATGACTTTTAAATCATCCTTTTGAATAATTTTATAATTCATCAATAAACTAAAGATTAAATTTTCATCAATCTGTTCTCCTTGTACTTTTGTTCGAATTGTATTTTTTAAACTCTCAATTTTTGTTGGTTTATTGGTTGGAATTTTTGCTAAATATTCACAGAATTTTTTAAAAACAACCAAATGTGGACGTTGAGAAAATTGTTCGACATCAGGAATGACTGTTGTAGGTTCTTCAAGTGAAACTGGTTTTAATATTTCTCTTGACTGTTCAATCACTGTTTTTAATTGTGTTGCCTGAAAACCCATAACTTTCAGTAAATCAACAACATATTCTAAAGCCCCATCATTAGACATAACATCAAAACAAGTATTTTTCTTATCCATTTGAATTGAAAGTTGCCCTGCTAAAAATGCTAATCCAAAATCGGCAGCATCTTTACCAACTTTAGGCATTTTAATAATAACTAATTTCTTTTCTACAACAAAAGGGGAAAACTTAATCAGTGCATCTAAACTTAAAGTCACAGGTGATTTTGCGTAAACTAAATATACACAAGCATAAGTTTTCAATAAGTGTAATAGCTCTTTTTCAGTTTTATGAATATTCTCAATATCCAAAAGCAAAATTTTTTTCACTTGTATCCTTAAAATATAAATTCCCCCAATTTCATCACTCTAGCCTGTCATGTCTATCTTTTCAATAATGCGGTGGTTTGTTACTCATTGGATCAAACGGTGCAATTCCTTCTGACAAATCTGATGCTTCAACACGTTGGTACAACAACTGCATCTGTTTTTTTAAATCAGCGATTTCCATCGTCTGAATGGTGAGCTGTTGATTTAATTGTTCAACTAAATCGTCTAAAAATGCAATTCGGACTTGCAAATCTTCAATGGGTGCGGACAATGATGCGTGATCATCAAATTTTTGTGGTTTAGTCATTTCAGACCTCATCTGAACTCTTAGGAAACATTATGGCCTACATTACTTTAAGGGATGTCCATCTCGCATTTGGCGGACCTGCCCTAAGAGGTGGTCCCACTTGTTTGAACAACTAAAAGCGTATTTATAAGTGATATTCCGCTCTAGTTAAGCCACCTTGTTTTGTTGGGGTA
>NZ_NHRP01000022.1:0-52927 GCF_002165385.1 Acinetobacter sp. WCHA39 | reverse complement strand
AAATCAGTTCTTGCACTTGTTGAAGCGCTTGACTCTTACATCCCAGAACCAGAGCGTGCAATCGATAAAGCATTCTTGATGCCGATCGAAGACGTATTCTCTATCTCTGGTCGTGGTACAGTAGTAACTGGTCGTGTAGAAGCTGGTATCATCAAAGTTGGTGAGTCTGTTGAAATCGTTGGTATCCGTGATACTCAAACGACTACAGTTACTGGCGTAGAAATGTTCCGTAAACTTCTTGACGAAGGTCGTGCGGGCGAGAACTGTGGTGTTCTTCTACGTGGTACTAAGCGTGAAGACGTACAACGTGGTCAAGTACTTGCTAAACCAGGTACAATCAAGCCGCACACTAAATTCGATGCAGAAGTATATGTACTTTCTAAAGAAGAAGGTGGTCGTCATACTCCATTCCTTAACGGTTACCGTCCACAGTTCTACTTCCGTACAACTGACGTAACTGGCGCGATCAAATTACAAGATGGCGTAGAAATGGTAATGCCTGGTGACAACGTAGAAATGTCAGTAGAGTTAATCCACCCGATCGCAATGGACCCAGGTCTACGTTTTGCGATCCGTGAAGGTGGTCGTACTGTAGGTGCTGGTGTTGTTGCTAAAGTAACTGCATAAGCCCAATATTATATTACATTCAAATCGAAAGCTTCGGCTTTCGATTTGCTTCATAGGCTAGTAGTTCAATTGGTAGAGCGTCGGTCTCCAAAACCGAATGTTGGGGGTTCGAGTCCCTCCTGGCCTGCCACTTTTTTTAAATAAAAAAGCTTAATTCTGGCTAAGTTGTCATATAATAATTCGCGAATTCTACGACGAGTAAAAAAATGTCGAATGATAAATCGCGTGACGCATTAAGCGACGCGCCAATCCCTCAAAGAAATAATGCTGCAGAAGTTATAAATGCAAATTCTCCACTTGATATTGTCTTGTGGTTAATTGCAATTGTTTTGTTAGTTGGTTCAGCATTGGTAAATCAACATTTACCAGCCTATTGGGCACCTGCAAATGATATTTGGGTGCGCGTTGGGGTAATTTTGGCTTGTGTCGTCGTCGCTTTAGGTTTATTATACGCCACCCATCAAGGCAAAGGCTTTGTGCGTTTGTTGCAAGATGCGCGAATTGAACTGCGTCGAGTGACTTGGCCAACAAAACAAGAGACGATCACGACATCGTGGCAGGTGCTTTTGGTTGTGGTTGTTGCATCATTGGTTTTATGGTGTTTCGATTACGGGTTAGGTTGGTTTATTAGGTTAATTATCGGGTAAGAGTGCGATGAAACGTTGGTATATTATTCATGCCTATTCTGGTTTTGAAAAACAAGTGATGCGTTCACTTAATGACCGAATCCAGCGCAGCACTGTTGCTGATAGTTTTGGTGAAGTCCTTGTTCCTACTGAAGAAGTAGTAGAAATGAAGGATGGTAAGAAGCGTAAGTCTGAGCGTAAATTCTTTCCTGGCTATGTGTTAGTCGAAATGGAAATGAATGATGATACTTGGCACATCGTTAAAGAGTGTCCAAAGGTTCTGGGTTTTATTGGTGGTACACCAGAAAAACCAGCACCAATTTCTCAACGTGAAGCTGATGCAATTCTTGCGCGTGTACGTAATACAGGTGAAGCACCTCGTCCTAAAACAATGTTTGAGCCTGGTGAAGAATTACTCGTGGTTGATGGTCCGTTCACTGACTTTAAAGGGGTCGTGGAGGAAGTACAATACGAAAAGTCACGTTTAACGTTGACGATCAATGTATTTAATCGACCAACGCAAGTTGAACTCGAGTTTCGACAAGTCGAAAAAACGATTTAATTTGAGTTGGTTGGTAAGCGCCCGATTTGATCGGGCATTGTTGTTCTAACACTTCGGTGTTGTTTAATTTTTTGGGGAGCCTGACGGCGTTTGTACCCAGAGGTAATTTTCAATGGCTAAGAAGATTGACGGCTATATCAAGCTGCAAGTTCCAGCTGGTAAAGCAAATCCATCTCCACCAATTGGTCCTGCTTTAGGTCAACGTGGTGTAAACATCATGGCATTCTGTAAAGAATTCAATGCTGCTACACAAAAACTTGAAGTTGGCTTGCCAATTCCTGTCGTGATCACTGTGTACAACGATAAGTCGTTCACATTCATCATGAAAACTCCACCTGCATCTATTCTTCTTAAGAAAGCTGCTGGTATTCAAAAGGGTTCTTCTGTACCTAACAAAACTAAAGTTGGTAAGTTGACTCGTGCTCAATTAGAAGAAATTGCGACGACTAAAGAACCAGATTTAACTGGTGCTGATTTAGACGCTCGTGTGCGTACCATTGCTGGTTCTGCACGTTCTATGGGCTTGGAAGTGGAGCTATAAGACATGGCAAAGTTAACTAAACGTCAAAAAGCCATTGCTGCTGCTGTAGAAGCAAACAAAGTTTATACTTTGGAAGAAGCAGTACAAGTTCTTAACAGCCTTCCAGCTGCGAAGTTCAAAGAATCATTAGACATCTCTGTAAACCTTGGTGTTGATCCACGTAAATCTGATCAAGTTGTTCGTGGTGCGACGACTTTACCTGCAGGTACAGGTAAAACTGTACGTGTAGCAGTATTTGCTCAAGGTGCTGCTGCTGAAGCTGCAAAAGAAGCTGGTGCAGATGTTGTTGGATTTGATGACCTTGCTGAAAGCATTCAAGGTGGAAATCTTGATTTCGACGTGGTTATTGCTGCTCCTGATGCAATGCGCGTTGTTGGTAAGTTAGGTACAATTCTTGGTCCACGTGGCTTAATGCCAAACCCTAAAGTGGGTACAGTGACTCCAGATGTTGCTAATGCAGTTAAAAATGCTAAATCTGGTCAGGCACGTTACCGTGTAGACAAAGCGGGTATCATCCACGCTGCAATCGGTCAACTTGGCTTTAGCGAAGAAGCTGTACGTCAAAACGTTGAGACTTTAATTGCAGATTTAAAACGTTTAAAACCTGCAACTTCTAAAGGTGTATACGTTAAGAAGATCACTTTAAGCTCTACTATGGGTCCAGGTCTTACTGTTGACGTAAACAACGTTTCTAAGTAATTAGACAGAATTTTAAAGCCCTGAGTAAAAATCAAAGTGCTGCTTTGATTTTTACGTAAGAAACGCGCTGTCGTATTTTGCGAACTTAGGCAAACTTTGAATTGGTAAATGAATATTTATCAGCGTCAAAGACCTCAGGCGAGAAGTGTTTTCGGACACTTTTCTTAAAAATCCAGTCTGAGTAGACGTGGTGGTGTGATTTGTTCCTCCTCCACGTGTAAGTCGAAAGGCTTACGAATTGGGAGTGTGCCTGTATAGGTGCATAAATCACCGTTAGGAGGTTTTACAATGGCTCTTCTTATCGAAGGCAAAAAACAGATCGTTGCAGAAGTAAGCGAAGTTGCTTCTAAAGCGTTTTCTGTTGTTGTGGCTAACTATCAAGGTTCAAGCGTAGAGCAGTTGACACAACTTCGTGTTGAAGCTCGTAAGTTGGGTGTTACAACGCGTATCGTACGTAACACGTTGGCTAAGCGCGCATTAGAAGGTACTCAATTCGATATCTTAAATGACAACCTTGTTGGCCCAACCATTCTCGGTTTCTCAACTTCTGAAGATGACATGGGTGCAGCTGCACGCTTGTTCGAAGAATTTGCGAAAACTAACAAAGCATTTGAACTTAAAGCTGCCGCATTTGACGGTAAGGTTTATCAAGGTGCTGACGTTAGCGTAATTGCAAACCTTCCGAACCAAGAAAAAGCGCTTACTATGCTCGCGTCTGTTCTTCAAGCTCCTATTTCGAAATTGGGTCGCCTTATTACAGCGCTCAAAGAGAAAAACGAGTCAGAAGCGGCTTAATCCTATTTTCACACCATTCAATATCCATTTGGAGTTATTCTCATGGCTTTAACAAACGAAGAAATCTTAAACGCAGTTGCTGAAAAAACTGTTCTTGAACTTGTTGAATTAATCTCTGCTTTCGAAGAGAAATTTAACGTATCTGCTGCTGCTGTTGCTGTTGCTGCTGCTCCAGGCGCTGCTGCTGCTGTTGAAGAACAAACTGAATTCAACGTTGAGTTGACTTCTTTCGGCGCGAACAAAGTTGCTGTAATTAAAGCAGTTCGTGAAGCAACTGGTCTTGGTCTTAAAGAAGCGAAAGATCTTGTTGAAGGCGCTCCTGCAGTTCTTAAAGAAGGCGTTTCTAAAGAAGAAGGCGAAGAACTTAAGAAGAAGCTTGAAGAAGCTGGTGCTACAGTTACACTTAAGTAATGCTGTAGGGAGTCGATTTTTTCAAAATCGGCTCCAAAAAATGGCTGATGGCTCTTGGGTCATCAGCCTTTTTGCGTTACAATAATCGGCTCGTTTTTTGATAGTTTTACGTTTATTTTGCGTATTATTTAAACAAAATTCATGAAATCAAACGCTTACCAATATTTTTTTGCTTATAAAAATATTGTTAAGCGTTTTAATACCACTAAAAATTGCAGCATTTGTAAACAGTGGTGGCCATATCGGCCTGCGTAATTCCTTCTAGACCCGTTCTGCAGGCGGGTTTAGTTTACTTTCCGAGGACTCCAGATGGCATACTCATATACCGAAAAGAAACGGATCCGTAAGAATTTTGGTAAATTGCCCCACGTAATGGAAGCACCGTACTTACTGTCGATTCAGGTCGATTCGTACCGTACATTCTTACAAGGCGGTAAAACTCCAAAAAATCGCGAAGATATCGGTCTCCAAGCCGCATTTCGTTCAGTTTTTCCTATTGAAAGTTATTCTGGCAATGCTGCTTTAGAATTTGTTGAGTATAGCCTTGGTAAGCCTGAGTTTGACGTGCGTGAATGTATTTTACGTGGTTCAACTTATGCAGCACCAATGCGCGTAAAAATTCGTTTGATCATTAAAGATCGTGAAACGAAATCAATTAAAGACGTTCGTGAACAAGAAGTTTACATGGGTGAAATGCCACTCATGACCGATAACGGTACTTTCGTTATCAATGGTACTGAGCGTGTCATCGTATCTCAATTACACCGTTCACCAGGTGTATTCTTTGATCATGATAAGGGTAAAACTCACTCAAGTGGTAAAGTGTTGTATTCAGCACGTATTATCCCTTACCGTGGTTCATGGTTAGATTTTGAATTTGATGCTAAAGATTTAGTATACGTACGTATTGACCGTCGTCGTAAGCTGCTTGCAACGGTGATTCTGCGTGCCTTGAATTACAGCAATGAACAAATCTTGAATTTGTTCTATGAAAAAGTACCTGTATATCTTGATATGGGTAGCTATCAGATTGATCTTGTTCCAGATCGCTTACGTGGTGAAATGGCACAATTCGATATCTTAGACAATGATGGTAAAGCGATCGTTGAACAAGGTAAACGTATTAATGCACGTCATGTACGTCAAATGGAAGCTGCGAACTTAGCCAAGCTTTCTGTACCTGATGAATATTTATATGAGCGTATTACAGCTGAAGATATCACACTGAAAAGTGGTGATGTGATTCCTGCGAATACCGTACTTAGCCATGACATCATGGTGAAGATCGCTGAAGGTGGTGTTAAACAGTTTAACATCCTGTTCACGAACGACATCGATCGTGGTCCTTTCGTTGCAGATACATTGCGTGCGGATACAACAACAGGTCGTGAAGAAGCACTTGTTGAAATTTATAAAGTCATGCGTCCAGGCGAACCACCAACGAAAGAAGCTGCTGAGAACTTATTCAACAACTTATTCTTCTCTTCTGAGCGTTATGACCTTTCTCCAGTGGGTCGTATGAAGTTCAACCGTCGTTTGGGTCGTCCTTACGAAGTGGGTACTGACCAGAAGTCACGTGAAGTTGAAGGGATTCTGTCACACGACGATATTATTGATGTATTACGTACATTAGTAGAAATTCGTAACGGTAAAGGCGAAGTCGACGATATCGATCACTTAGGTAACCGTCGTGTACGTTCTGTTGGTGAAATGACAGAAAACCAATTCCGTGTTGGTTTAGTTCGTGTTGAACGTGCTGTTAAAGAGCGTTTAAGCCAAGCAGAAACAGATAACTTGTCTCCACAAGATTTGATCAACGCAAAACCTGTTGCTGCTGCAATCAAAGAATTCTTTGGTTCAAGCCAATTGTCTCAGTTCATGGACCAAAACAATCCATTGTCTGAGATTACACACAAACGTCGTGTATCTGCGCTTGGTCCTGGTGGTTTGACACGTGAACGCGCGGGCTTCGAAGTACGTGACGTACATCAAACTCACTACGGTCGTGTTTGTCCAATTGAAACGCCTGAAGGTCCAAACATTGGTTTGATCAACTCGCTTTCTGTTTATGCAAAAGCGAATGACTTCGGTTTCTTGGAAACACCATACCGTAAAGTTGTAGATGGTCGTGTAACTGATGAAGTTGAATATTTATCTGCAATTGAAGAAGTAGGGACTGTCATTGCACAGGCTGACTCCGCTGTTGATAAAGATGGTAACCTGACTGAAGAAATGGTTTCTGTCCGTCATCAAGGTGAATTCGTACGTATGTCGCCTGAGCGTGTCACACATATGGACGTTTCTGCACAGCAGGTTGTTTCAGTTGCGGCATCATTGATTCCATTCCTTGAACACGATGACGCGAACCGTGCCTTGATGGGTTCGAACATGCAACGTCAAGCTGTTCCTACATTGCGTGCTGACAAGCCGCTTGTTGGTACAGGTATGGAAGCAAACGTAGCACGTGATTCAGGTGTGTGTGTGATCGCAAACCGCGGTGGTGCGATTGAATATGTTGATGCGTCTCGTATCGTGATTCGTGTCAACGAAGATGAAATGATCGCGGGTGAAGCAGGCGTAGACATCTATAACCTGATCAAATACACACGTTCAAACCAAAATACATGTATCAACCAAAACGTTATCGTAAACTTGGGTGACAAAGTTGCTCGTGGCGATATCTTGGCTGACGGTCCATCGACTGACATGGGTGAACTTGCGCTTGGTCAAAACATGCGCGTCGCGTTCATGACATGGAACGGTTATAACTACGAAGACTCGATCTTACTTTCTGAGCGTGTTCTTCAAGAAGACCGTTTAACGTCAATTCACATTCAAGAATTGTCATGTGTAGCACGTGATACTAAGTTAGGTGCAGAAGAAATTACTGCTGATATTCCTAACGTTGGTGAAGCTGCGCTGTCTAAATTGGATGAGTCAGGTATTGTTTATATCGGTGCTGAAGTGACTGCAGGTGACATCCTTGTTGGTAAGGTAACACCTAAAGGTGAAACTCAGTTAACACCTGAAGAAAAATTACTTCGCGCAATCTTTGGTGAAAAAGCGGCTGACGTAAAAGACTCGTCTTTACGTGTTCCGTCTGGTACCAAAGGTACAGTGATTGACGTTCAAGTCTTCACACGTGATGGTTTAGAAAAAGATGAACGTGCTCAAGCAATTGAGAAAGCTCAGCTTGACGCATACCGTAAAGACTTGAAAGAAGAATACAAAATCTTCGAAGAAGCAGCACGTGAACGTATTGTTCGTTTGTTGAAAGGTCAAGAATCTAACGGTGGTGGTTCAACTAAACGCGGTGATAAACTTTCTGAAGACGTATTGTCTGGTTTAGAGCTTGTTGATTTACTTGAAATCCAGCCAAATGATGAAGCAATTGCTGAGCGTTTAACTCAAATTCAAGTGTTCTTGAAAGAGAAGAGTTACGAGATTGACGAGAAGTTTGCTGAGAAGAAGCGTAAACTGTCTACAGGTGATGAATTAACAACTGGCGTATTGAAAGTTGTTAAGGTTTACCTTGCAGTTAAACGTCGTATCCAGCCTGGTGATAAGATGGCGGGTCGTCACGGTAACAAGGGTGTTGTATCAAACATCTTACCAGTTGAAGACATGCCACATGATGCGAATGGTGTACCAGTCGACATCGTATTGAACCCATTAGGTGTACCGTCACGTATGAACGTGGGTCAGATTCTTGAGACTCACTTGGGTATGGCGGCGAAAGGTCTTGGCGATAAGATCGAAAAAATGTTGAAAGAACAACGTACAGTGATTGAACTGCGTGAATTCTTAGACAAGATTTATAACAAGGTTGGTGGTGAGCAAGAAGAGCTTGATAGCTTGACTGACGCAGAAATCTTGGCGCTTTCAGGTAACTTACGTGCTGGTGTTCCATTAGCGACTCCTGTATTTGATGGTGCTGAAGAAAGTCAGATCAAAGACTTACTTGAATTGGCAGACATTTCTCGTACAGGTCAAACAGTATTGTTTGATGGTCGTACAGGTGAACAGTTTGACCGTCCTGTAACTGTAGGTTACATGTACATGCTCAAATTGAACCACTTGGTTGATGACAAGATGCATGCGCGTTCAACAGGTTCTTACTCACTTGTTACCCAACAGCCGCTTGGTGGTAAAGCACAATTCGGTGGTCAGCGTTTCGGTGAGATGGAAGTCTGGGCACTTGAAGCATACGGTGCTGCATATACGCTCCAAGAAATGCTTACAGTGAAGTCGGATGACGTCGAAGGTCGTACACGCATCTATAAGAATATTGTAGATGGAAACCATTATATGGATCCGGGTATGCCTGAATCGTTCAACGTATTGACCAAAGAGATCCGTTCTTTAGGTATCAACATTGAACTGAAAAATGGTGACTAAATCCCCCTCGATCCCCCTTTATTAAAGGGGGAAGTTCTCCTCTTTCTTAAAGAGGGGTTAGGGGAGATTCCAAATTTCAGTAAAAACAATATTTGTGACCCAGTCGGGAGAGCGTAGCTCACCGACACACGGAGAAAAAAATTGAAAGACTTGCTCGATATCATGCGTAAGAAAACGGATTCAGAAGGTCATGCACCTGTTGAATTTGATCGTATCCGTATTGGTCTTGCGTCACCAGAGATGATTAAGTCATGGTCTCACGGTGAAGTTAAAAAGCCTGAAACCATTAACTACCGTACTTTTAAACCTGAACGTGACGGTTTGTTCTGTGCCAAAATCTTTGGTCCAGTAAAAGATTATGAATGCTTGTGTGGTAAATACAAGCGTATGAAATACAAAGGCGTCATTTGTGAAAAATGTGGCGTTGAAGTAACAACTGCAAAAGTTCGTCGTGAGCGTATGGGCCACATTGAACTTGCTTCTCCAGTTGCACACATCTGGTTCTTGAAATCATTACCGAGCCGTATCGGTTTGCTGCTTGATATGACATTACGTGATATCGAACGTGTATTGTATTTCGAATCTTATGTTGTTACTGATCCTGGTATGACTCCGTTTGAAAAGTATCAACTTTTAACAGACGAAGAATACTACAATGCACTTGAAGAACACGGTGATGAATTCACTGCGAAAATGGGTGCAGAAGCAGTTCAGGATTTATTAAAAGATATCGATCTTGAAGCTGAGATTGCGCGTTTACGTGAAGAAATTCCACAAACAACGTCTGAGACGAAACTTAAAAAAGCGTCTAAGCGTTTGAAATTGATGGAAGCATTCAAAGATTCAAACAATAAGCCTGAATGGATGGTGATGAACGTACTTCCTGTACTTCCACCAGACTTACGTCCGCTTGTACCACTTGAAGGTGGTCGTTTCGCGACTTCAGACTTGAACGATTTATATCGTCGTGTGATCAACCGTAACAACCGTTTGAAGCGTCTTCTTGACCTTGCTGCGCCAGACATCATCGTACGTAACGAAAAACGTATGTTACAAGAGTCTGTTGATGCGTTGCTTGATAACGGTCGTCGTGGTCGTGCAATTACAGGTTCGAACAAACGTCCATTGAAATCTTTGGCAGATATGATCAAAGGTAAACAAGGTCGTTTCCGTCAAAACTTACTTGGTAAGCGTGTTGACTATTCTGGTCGTTCGGTCATTACCGTAGGTCCTACTTTACGTCTTCACCAATGCGGTCTTCCGAAGAAGATGGCACTTGAATTATTCAAGCCATTTATTTTCGCGAAACTACAAGCATCTGGCCAAGCAACAACCATTAAAGCTGCGAAGAAAATGGTTGAGCGCGAAACGCCAGAAGTTTGGGACGTTCTAGCTTCTGTAATTCGTCAACATCCAGTCATGTTGAACCGCGCGCCAACACTTCACCGTCTAGGTCTTCAAGCATTTGAACCTATTCTGATCGAAGGTAAGGCAATCCGTCTTCACCCACTCGTATGTGCTGCGTTTAACGCCGACTTCGATGGTGACCAAATGGCGGTACACGTTCCATTGACATTGGAAGCACAGTTAGAAGCACGTGCGTTGATGATGTCGACCAACAACATCTTGTCACCTGCAAATGGTGAGCCGATCATCGTTCCTTCTCAGGACGTTGTCTTGGGTCTTTACTACATCACACGTGATGCAGTAAATGCCAAAGGTGAAGGCATGGTGTTTGCCGATACTCACGAAGTTAACCGTGCATTAGCAACGGGTAAAGTTGCGATCCATGCACGTGTAAAAGTACGTGTACATCAAACTGTAATTGATGAAAACGGTAACCGTGAAAAGCAAACAATTATTGTTGATACAACACCTGGTCGTTGCTTGTTATGGGAAGTCGTTCCACAAGGTTTAAGCTTCGATATGATCAACCTTGAGATGACTAAGAAAAACATCTCTAAGTTAATCAACTCTTGCTACCGCAAACTTGGTTTGAAAGATACTGTTATCTTCGCTGACCAATTGATGTATTTGGGCTTCCGTCAAGCGACGCGTTCAGGTGTATCTGTTGGTATGGAAGACATGTTGATTCCACCAACCAAGCATACGATTATCGATAAAGCTGAAACCGAAGTTCGTGAAATCGAACAACAGTTTGAGCAAGGTTTCGTCACTGCAGGTGAGCGTTATAACAAAGTTGTCGATATTTGGGCGCGTACTAACGACCAAGTTGCGAAAGCGATGATGGATAACTTGTCTTATACCCTTGTTAAAAACAAACAAGGTGAAGATGAGAAACAGAAATCATTCAACTCGATTTATATGATGTCTGACTCGGGTGCCCGTGGTAGTGCGGCGCAGATCCGTCAGCTTGCTGGTATGCGTGGTTTGATGGCGAAGCCAGATGGCTCGATCATTGAGACCCCAATTAAAGCAAACTTCCGTGAAGGTTTGACGGTACTTCAGTACTTCATTTCAACACACGGTGCGCGTAAAGGTTTGGCCGATACCGCATTGAAAACTGCGAACTCGGGTTACTTGACACGTCGTCTTGTAGACGTAGCACAAGATTTGGTGATTACTGAATCTGACTGTGGTACAGCGGGTGGCCTAGTGATGACACCATTCATTCAAGGTGGTGACGTTATTGAACCATTACGCGATCGCGTATTAGGTCGTGTAACTGCTGAAGATGTACGTCGTGCATCTGATGATGAAGTTGTACTTCCACGTGGTACGTTAATTGACGAGAAAATTGCTGCTCAGCTTGAAGAAGCGGGTGTCGATGAAGTCAAAGTACGTTCAGTGATTGCATGTGAATCTACATTCGGTGTATGTGCGCGTTGTTATGGTCGTGACCTTGCACGTGGTCACTTGGTGAACCCAGGTGAATCAGTGGGTGTTATGGCTGCACAATCAATTGGTGAACCAGGTACACAGTTAACGATGCGTACGTTCCACGTGGGTGGTGCTGCTAGCCGAACGTCTGCTGCAAACAGTGTTCAAGTCCGTAACAAAGGTACTGTACGTTTCCACAACGTGAAAACTGTACAACATGCCAAAGGTCACTTGGTGTCAGTTTCACGTTCAGGTGAAATTGGTATTGCGGATGAATTAGGTCGTGAACGTGAGCGTTATAAACTTCCTTACGGTGCAACCATCTTGTTGAAAGATGGTGAAGCTGTAGAAGCGGGCGGTATCGTGGCGACTTGGGATCCACATACACATCCACTTGTTACCGAAGTTGCTGGTAAAGCGCGTTTCAGCCAGATCGCTGATGGCGTAACTGCAACATCGAAAACTGATGATGCAACGGGTATGACCACTGTTGAAATCTTGCCTGTAACAGCTCGTCCTGCTTCTGGTAAAGATTTACGTCCTGCAATTGTGTTGGATACAACAGATGGTGGCGAACAATTCTACTTCTTACCACAAAATACCATCGTAACCGTTCGTGATGGCGCAACGATTGGTGTGGGTGATGTACTTGGTCGTGTACCACAAGAAACTTCACGTACCCGTGATATTACCGGTGGTCTTCCACGCGTAGCTGACTTATTTGAAGCACGTAAGCCGAAAGAACACGCGATTCTTGCAGAAGTATCAGGTGTGGTAAGCTTTGGTAAAGAGACTAAAGGTAAGAACCGTTTAGTGATTAGCCCTGATGATGGTTCTGAGATCTACGAAGAATTGATTCCAAAATGGCGTACCATTAACGTGTTCGAAGGTGAGCATGTGAACCGTGGTGAGACTATTTCTGATGGTCCACAAAATCCACATGACATCTTACGCTTGAAAGGCGAAGTGGCATTGACCAACTACATCGTGAACGAAGTTCAGGACGTTTACCGTCTGCAAGGTGTAAAAATCAACGATAAGCACATTGAAGTCGTGGTACGTCAAATGTTGCGTAAAGTTGATATCACCGATGGCGGTGATACAAGCTTCATCAAGGGCGAGCAGGTGGATTACATCCGCGTTGTTCAAGAGAACCAAGCTGTCTTGGCTCAGAACAAGTTCCCAGCGAAGTTTGAACGTCAATTGATGGGTATCACCAAAGCGTCGCTTTCTACTGATTCATTCATTTCTGCTGCATCGTTCCAGGAAACAACACGCGTGTTAACTGAAGCGGCTGTAACAGGTAAAGAAGATGATTTACGTGGTTTGAAAGAAAACGTTGTTGTGGGTCGCTTGATCCCAGCGGGTACAGGTCTTGCATATCACTTAGAGCGTCGTCGTCAAGAGGCAGAAGCTGCTGAATTTGAACTTCATAATGATTTCAGTGAAGTTGACCAAGCATTTAGTCAAGCGTTGAACTCAGACCAGTTCTAAGACTTAACGAATTAAAAAAGGCACCTTTGGGTGCCTTTTTTATGTTTGAAAATAGCAAAATGATTGTATTTAGAAAACTAAACTAACTTTTCATAGATATAAATTAGTGTGATTGTATAAATTGATTCACTTGTTGGGTATATGCATTATCTTCTCCCAAAGATCTATTTATTTCACGATGTGAAAGTGGGAGTGATAATAATTGTGCGGATGTCCCAAGTTTTTGTACTTGCTGAATAAATTGTTGAGCCTGTATACAAGGTTGATCAGGGCGAGTGGTTGAGCAAACAGCGAGAAATGCAGGTAAACTTTGATGTAGTTGTAAGATCGGAGATAGAGCTTTCCAGTTTTCAGGTTGTTGGCCAAAGGCTCGATCATAAAATCGAGCGTGCCGATTTTGCATTATTTTTTCGATATCGTAAGCAGCACTATCTAAGGCAATGGTTGCTCGCCAAGGTTGCGGTTGTGGAGTTAACCACGAGGGCCGTACAGTAACCAAGCTAACTAAATGTGCACCAGCAGAATGCCCTACCAAAATAAGCCGTTTTGAGTTTGCATGCCAATCATTTGCATGTTTTTGAATATAGAGTAAAGCGTTTGATATATCTTGAGTTTGTTGCTGTACGGTTGCAGTTGGAACTAATCGGTAATTAACGGAGATCAAAAGCCACCCTCGTTTACCCCAATAATCGACTTTATTTTTTACTACAGCAGCATTATTTTTATCCCCTATACTCCAAGCACCACCATGTACCATAACGATGATTGGGGCTAGATTATTATCGGTGTGTGGTTTAGATGGGAAATAGATATCCATCATTTGTTGGGAATCATCACCATAAGCAATATTTTTAAGTGATTCTACTTTTGCTAATGTTTGGAACTTGAAAAAATTTGCCTGAGTTGCTGAATTCAAACTCATCAAGATCAACATGGATAGCATAAATCTTGTCATTTTTTCGCCCCTGTTAAATTATATTTTTACATTGAGCCACACATTTTGTTTTCATGCTGGTTAGATTGGAACTTTGACTTCATTTCCAATAACATAATTCAATCAACAGTGTAGTACTGTATTGATCAAAGATTCTTCCATTTAGTTTATTTTATTACAAAAAGAAAAGAATGCACTTAGAGCAATTACATAATCTGATTATTTTCTCACAAAAATCAGATTATGCTTAGACTATAAAGTTGAGGAGTTTTGGACATGAAAAAAACAATGGGTTTAATTTCAACATTAGTATTATCTACTTTGATGTTTACAGGCTGCCAAAACATGAGCGCATCTGATCAGCGTATTGGTGCAGCAGCATTGGGCGGTGCAGTTGGTGGTGGTGTTGGTAATCATGTAGGTGGCGGCTTAGGAGCGGGTGTAGGTGCAGCAGCAGGTGCTGGTGTAGGTGCAAATGCCAAGGGTGGTAGTAGTAATTCAACCACAAGTAGTGCAATTGGCGCAGGGATTGGTTCTGTGATTGGTAAGTCTATTTTTGGTGGTGATACTGGTGCAGCGATTGGTGGTGCAATCGGTGGTGGCGCAGGTGCTGCAATCCAAGAGAAGAAAAGATAATTTCTCAGATTCAAAAATGCCTGCAAAACCTTGCAGGCATTTTTATATGCGTAAAATTAAGCACTGGCTTTGGGCTTTTTCAGACGGATATACAGAACCTTTTCAACTTCTGCAATTCGTGTTCCTGCATCATCCACAATATTCAATGTATAGTTTCGAAACACAGGTTCATGATTTTCAGCCAGTTGCTTAATTTCCGCAATTTCAGTGGCACTGAGCTGTATATCCGCATAGACGGTGCTGCGACCAGGTGACAGGAAATTAATAGAAGCACTTTTGTCCCAAACAATATATTTATGTCCTAAATGATGCATGAGCATCAGCATATAAAAGGGATCAACCATCGAATATAAACTGCCCCCAAAATGTGTTCCGACGATATTACGATTTTTTCTAGTCAGCGGCATTTTGACACGAATGAAGTAACGATCAAGATCAAATGTTTCGATTGCAATGCCTGCCCCACGATAAGGGGAATAATGATTCAGCATAAATTTAGAAATCGCTGGAATGGTTCGAATTTTTTTGAAAAAGTCTTTCATGGTCAATTTTTTTTCTTGCAACGCTATTCATACTCCATAAGTATCATTTTTAGTGCATCGCTGGCAATGGCTGTTTTATAACCAAGCGTATAGAAAACAAAATGGGAAAGAATTATGCAAGCACAAGTAAAAACAGTAACCACTTCTGACCAACAAAGCCTCTGTGTCAAAACATGGGGTGATGAAAAGAAAACACCATTGGTGTTAGTACATGGTTATCCCGATAATCAAGAAGTATGGGAACCAATTATCGAGCAATTGGTTGATGACTATTATGTCGTTACTTACGATGTTCGTGGTGCGGGTTTGTCATCAATTCCAAAGCGTATTAAAGACTATCGATTACCGCGTTTATCTTTGGATTTACAAGAAGTGGTTGATCAAGTGTTACCCAACCGCAATTTCCATATGGCAGCGCATGACTGGGGTTCTTTACAGTCTTGGGA
Organism: Acinetobacter sp. WCHA39; assembly: GCF_002165385.1. NCBI lineage: Bacteria > Pseudomonadati > Pseudomonadota > Gammaproteobacteria > Moraxellales > Moraxellaceae > Acinetobacter > Acinetobacter sp. WCHA39. The sequence continues at coordinate 37,375 of NZ_NHRP01000022.1, read as the reverse complement.
GTCAGCAACTGAACCTAAGTTAAAAGGCCGTTTACTATCTTATACAACAATCTCAGGCCCTTGCTTGGATCATGCTTCTTTATATTTGCGTGAAAAGTTTAAATCTGCACCAAGTAATGTACTGAAAATGCTGACTAAATCTTGGTATATTGGTGCTTTCCATTTGCCATTGGTTGCTCCAACCGTATGGACTTTCTTTAGTCCAGAAAAGTGGGGTAAGATTTTAAGTGGCTTAGAGAAAAAACAAAATTTGCCATTAAATGCAAATATTGTGTCAGATGGTAAATACGGTATTAATTTGTATCGTGCTAACTTTATTCCTTCACTGGCTCAACCACGCCAACGCTATGCTCAATGTCCTGTACAGGCGATTGTATTAAAACGCGATGCATTTGTTAGCACTGAGTATATTACCGAATCAATGCCAAAATGGGTTGAAAACTTTGAATATGTTGAACTTGATGCCAATCACTGGGCGGTTCTAAGTCAGCCAACTAAAATTGCTGAACTAATCCGTCATTTTGTAAAACGCCAGACTGTTTAAGGCTTTAGCGGATTAATCAAAATAAAAATCACTTAAAACAGATTGCAATTTGGCGACATTTTCAGCTTCTATACAATGAATCTGCTAGAATGTCGCCTTTCTTTTTGCTCCTAAATTTTGTCCATGAATGCTGTCGTAATTGCGATTGCCGTGATGTTTATTTTGTCACTGGCACGTGTTTCTGTTGTTCTCACTTTGGTCATATCAGCCATTATTGGTGGTTTGGTTGCTGGACTGAGCCTTTCTCAAACTGTAGAAGCTTTTAATGCAGGACTGGGAGATGGTGCTGAAGTCGCTTTGGCTTATGCTGTTCTAGGTGCTTTTGCCTTAGCATTATCTAAATCTGGTTTACCAGATTTACTTGCACATAAACTGATTGGTTTATTAGGAATGGAAGCCAGTAAAAATCAAGAAAAAAAAGTGAAATATCTTTTATTAACGATTTTACTCATCGCTGCAATTTTCTCTCAAAATCTAATCCCAGTTCATATTGCTTTTATTCCTGTATTGGTTCCGCCATTGTTAAAAGTGATGAATCACCTCAAGCTTGATCGACGTGCGGCAGCATGTGTACTGACGTTGGGTTTAGTTGGAACATATATCTTCTTACCTGTGGGCTTTGGTGCCATTTTCCTTGAACAAATTTTGATGGGGAATATCAATAAAATTGGGGCTGCATATGGTTTGCATGTAGAACGTAGCATGATGCCTATGGGCATGGCGATACCTGTTTTGGGTATGGTTTTAGGTACTTTAGTCGCTGTGTTTATTAGTTATCGTAAGCCCCGTGAATATGTTGATCGATCAATTTCACCCGTTACAAGCATTGATTTGGATAAACCACTACGAGCAACAACACAAGCTGAATATGACCTCAAGGCGGATGCTGAAGAGTTGAAGCATGAAGCTGAAAATGTACCTTATATTTCCAAAAAAACCATGCTTATGGCGTTACTTGCAATCGGTTTAACCTTAGTTGCGCAGTTGTATTCAGGTTCGATGATTTTAGGTGGCCTTGTTGGTTTTGCTGTGTTATCCGCTTCTGGCATCTTTAAATGGCAAGAAGCTGATGATGTGTTTGTGCAAGGGATGCGGATGATGGCCTTAGTTGGTTTTATCATGATTTCTGCGGCAGGTTTTGCTTCAGTCATGACGCATACAGGCGACATTACTCATTTAGTGAATGGTGTTGTACATATCATTGGTGATAATCATGCTTTAGCTGCGTTCTTGATGCTATTTATTGGCTTGTTTGTCACGATCGGTATTGGTTCATCTTTCTCAAGTGTGCCTGTGCTGGCAGTGATTTATGTGCCACTCTGTGTACAATTTGGATTCTCACCTTTGGCGACAATTGCATTGATTGGTACTGCTGCTGCATTAGGTGATGCAGGTTCGCCTGCCTCAGATTCAACATTAGGACCTACAGCAGGACTAGGTGTAGATGGTCAACATGATCACATTTGGGATACTGTCGTGCCAACGTTTATACATTTTAATATCCCGCTACTTATTTTTGGTTGGATCGCAGCAATGGTTTTATAATAAAAAGGCTCAATATGAGCCTTTTTTATTAAGTATAAAAAATATCAAGAAGTGATATTTTTATCTGTTTTTTAATCTAATTTAATAATATATTTCAGATTGAAATTTATATGTAATTTAATTTTTAAATTAATCTTAATTTTATTTTTTTAAAAACTTCATCTAAATTTTAAATAATAAATCCTGATTAAAATACTAGGTTTTATAATGGTTTAAGTTGATTAAATTGGTCTGAATTATTTTTATTACATATTTTAATAAATATATTTTTTTATTATTCAATATATTGCAAAATCAATCAAAAAGGTTGGAATTAATATGTATTGCATAATGTATAAACACGTGTTTATTATATTGAACAAGAACATAATTTTTTAAAAGAGGTTGTTTAAATGCTAAAAAATGTATTAGTTGTTGCATTATTGGGGTTATCATCAACTGCGTTTGCAGGTGGTTTTCAGGTTAAGGTCGGTGGTGGTGTTATTGCGCCAACTGCAGATACAACATTAGCTCCAGGTGTTGTAGTTAAAGGTGATCATGAATTCGCATTTACGCCATCTGTTGAATATTTCTTCGGAGATACTCCTTTTTCAGCTGAACTGTTATTAGCGAATCCAATCAACCATGATGTACTTTTAAATGGCGATAAAGTTGCTAGTGTTCGTCAGTTACCACCGACAATCACAGCAAAATATAACTTTAAGAATTCAACTCGATTTACTCCATATATTGGTGTTGGTGGTACAGCCTTCATTGCATGGCACGAAAAGGGCTTAGCTGATGACGTGAAAAATACTTATGGTTTTGCTGGTCAGTTAGGTTTTAATTTCCAACCTGCTGACGCTAAAAACTGGGGTGTATATATGGATGTTCGATATGCAGATCTTAGCCCTGAAGTTAAGTTGGTTAATGGTACGAAGTTTGATTTAGACCTAAATCCAATGGTCTATACTTTGGGCTATAGCTATAAATTCTAAGTCGATTTAGATTTAAAGAAACCTCACAAATCGTGAGGTTTTTTATTTTGCAATCGTAATATAAAACAGATACAAGCCTGAAACAGAGCGTGCGGTAAGCTAAGAACGAGTTTTTAATAAGTTGTGATCGGTGATGAAAAAATTATTAATCTCAGCATTATTTCTTATGTTATTACTCATTTTATCTCAAACCCATGCCGCCAGTTTCTCATGCAAAGCTGCAAAATTGAAATCGGAACAACAGATTTGTAATGATCGTGGTTTAAATGATGCGGATGTAAAACTGGCAACAACTTACCAGATTATTTTGCACGCACTACCTATGGGAGGGCGTGATGCAGAAAAAGATAAGCAATTCCAATGGTTGAAACAGCGTAATTCATGTGCAGCAAATACTTCTTGTCTTCGTCTTGCTTATGCACAAAGACAACAGCAATTGGATCAACTTCTACAAACACGTATATTGAGCCAAGGACCATTCTAATTGTTCTTTTGTGCATTTTTTAACTGAAAAAATAAAACACAAGGATTGAAATATTCAAGATATGCACCATTCATAAATCATTCCAAATATATAAGCCTCAAGATAAGGAGTGATTTATGAGTGAACAAGTCGCACAAAATTATAGTTTCCAAGCTGAAGTTGCTCAGTTATTACATTTGGTAACACATTCGCTGTATTCCAACCCAGAAATTTTCTTACGTGAACTGATTTCCAATGCATCGGATGCTTGCGATAAGTTACGTTTTGAAGGGATTAATCACCCTGAATATTATGAAAATGACGCCAACTTGCATGTTCGTGTGAGCTTGGATAAAGAGAATAAAACTTTAACTATTTCCGATAATGGTATTGGCCTGAGCCAACAAGAGGCGATAGAGAATCTTGGTACGATTGCAAAATCGGGCACTAAAGATTTTATGTCAAAGTTAAGTGGTGATCAGAAAGCCGACGCACAGTTAATTGGTCAATTTGGTGTTGGTTTTTATTCTGGATTTATTGTTGCCGATAAAATCACGGTGGAGTCGCGCCGTGCAGGTCTGGATGCTGCCGAAGGTGTGCGTTGGATCAGTGGTGGTACAGGTGAGTTCGAAGTTCAAACAATTGAGAAAGAAACCCGTGGTACCGATATCATCTTGCATTTACGTGATGATGCACTCGACTATTTAGAGTCGTGGAAAGTTAAACAAATCATCAATAAGTATTCAGATCACATCAGCTTGCCAATCGAAATGCAAAAAGAAATCTGGCAAGAAGAGGAAGTCGCTGAAGGTGAAGAGCCTAAAGGCGGTCAGATGGTGAAGACGGATGAATGGGAAGCGATTAACTCAGCGAGTGCGTTATGGACACGTAGTAAGAGCGAAATCACTGATGAGCAATACATCGACTTTTATAAAAATCTCAGCCATGACTTTGCAGAACCTCTAGCATGGGCGCATAACCGCGTGGAAGGTAGCACTGAATATACGCAATTATTGTATATCCCAAGTCAGGCTAAACAAGATCTGTTTACACGTGAAGCAAAAGCGGGCATCAAATTGTATGTGAAGCGTGTATTCATTTTGGATGAAGCAGACAACCTCATTCCAAACTATTTACGTTTTGTTCAAGGCGTGGTGGACAGTGCGGATTTACCATTAAATGTCAGCCGTGAATTACTTCAAGAAAGCCGTGATGTAAAAACCATTCGTGAAGGCAATGCGCGTCGTGTCTTGACTTTATTGGATGGTTTAGCAAAGTCGGAAGATGAAAAAGACCAAGAGAAATTTAAAGCTTTCTACACTGAGTTTGGTTCGGTATTAAAAGAAGGTTTAGGTGAAGACACGGGTAATCGTGAGCGTATCTTGAAGTTATTGCGTTATGCAACTTCAAATCATGATGAGATCAGTACTTCTTTTGCCGACTATAAAGCACGTATGAAAGAAGGACAGAAAGCGATTTATTATGTGACTGCGGATAATTTAACGGCTGCGAAAAACTCACCACAACTTGAAGTATTCAAGAAGAAAGGCATTGAAGTTTTACTCATGGCAGATCGTGTTGATGAGTGGGCAATGAATTTTGTCTTTGAGTTTGATGGTACGCCATTACAGAACGTGTCTAAAGGTGCAGTTGATCTTGGTGATCTACAGGATGCGGATGAGAAAAAGGCGCTTGAGGAAGCGGCTGAACAATTTAAACCTGTGGTGGAGCGTTTAAGCAGCTCATTGAAAGACAAAACCAAAGAAGTGCGAGTAACGACACGTTTGGTGGATTCACCTGCATGTTTGGTCACCAGTGAGGGTGAGCTTTCTCCGCAATTGATTCGCATGTTGAAACAGGCAGGTCAGGCTGTTCCTGAAAGCAAGCCAACGCTGGAAATTAACCCTGAACATCCATTGGTAAGAAAACTAGAAAACTCAGCACAGTTTGATGATCTCGCCAACGTGATCTTCGATCAGGCGGTAATTGCTGAAGGTGGCTTACCAGAAGACCCTGCGGCTTATGTCAAACGTATCAACAGCTTGTTATTACAATAAGTGATTTGACCTAAAAACCTCTGCTTCGGCAGAGGTTTTTTTATATCTATGGATAACATTTAAGTTATCCACAGTTGTGTTGATATTTTCATCAGAACAACGTTTCAAGACGAACGAAAGTACTCACATAATGATTTCGATCCTCGCGATGATCATTGAAATAGTTCAGATCACCTTGTACATAGAACCACTCACGCCATAAAGGTTGTCTCCAAGAAACAAAAGGGCCCCAACTGTTTAGACGTAAGTCATTATTGTTGTAATAGCCACCCGTATAGAGACCGTAATTAAAATTGTTATGTGCAAAGAATTGGTGTTGGCGGAAAATGCGATTCTCCCATAACAAATCATCATCTTGCTTGTCAGCATAAGTTAAACTGAATTGATTTGAAAGAAAAGGTTGGTTGGGGCGAGCATGTATCAATTCTAAATTTGTACGTAAATAGTTCTCACTTTGACTACCATATCGATAGATTTGTTCAGCATTAAAGTGGAAATCATTGTGCAAATCCCAATGCTTCTCAGCTCTTAGACGTAAGTAGACATCTTCACCAGAACGAATACCAATATCTGCATCTGTATCAAATGGTAGCTTTTTGGAAAAATTAGACCAACGTAATGCAAGAGAACCATTGCTGTCACGTGTTTGTTTAGAATCAAGTTTTTTATTTGGATCTTGATTTGGTTGTGTATTGGTATTGGCAATATTGTTTTTAAATTCGTCATCTAGAGAATCATCACCAAAAACTACGCTAAATTTTTTTTCTAAAGTTGGAAGTTTGATTTTTCCTCGAATACGAGGTTTAACCTCATAGTTATCATATTCATTCCAATAATTGTCCAACATAAAACGAATCGTTGCTGAAGCTGGTTTTTCAGGGTCGACATCACCAAACCAGTCATCAATCTTAACCGAGGTTCGATCAGCCCAGTTGCGAATATCACGCTGTTTACGATCAACCCAAGTTTTATTCTCAGTTTCAGCGGTTGAAGGAACAATAGATTGATCAGATTGTTCAGGAAGAACGGCGGGGCTCGCATCTACCCATTTAGGAATATAGTCTAAGAAATTTTCTTGATTTGATATTTCCGCTTTTGGAATATTATTCTCAGTTTGTTCAACCGATTCAGTTGCAGCATTGACAGTTGTTGATAAACCGAATGGAAGTGCAATGAGCGTATATAAAATATATGATGGTACTGTTTGATTTAAAGTCGTCATAGTTAAAACTTATATATTGTTCTTCATTTAACTTTTGATTATTCAAGCAATAAAATCAAGCTAAAGACACAAAAAACAGCAATTTAACAATGCGTTTGAAAATTTGAATGAGTATTTATGAAAATCCACCATGAAACTTGCAATAAGCAATCACAAGTTTGATGGTGGATTAGAGGTATCTTAAAAATGGATATTTAGGTCGCTGAAACATCCGCATTTTCGAGTGCTTGATAGAGATCATGAACTGAAATTGGTTGAGGTAGGCGGCTAATCACTTGACGTATTAATTGCCATGTATAGCCGTCTGCACGATCTAACAATAGATACGGATAAGCTTGATCTTCGCTCGATAATTTTACGCGTTCTGCGCCGTGTAGCACTCTGATTTTTTGACGCTCTTTGAGTAGGATGACTGGCGTCAAAAAAGTCGCTGTTGTTTCTTCAAAAGGAATAAACTTTTGCGTGTTAATAAAGGCAGCAGGAATATAAGGGTAAGATCGCTCACTACGCTGCCAAACTTGATTACCATTCATGATACATTCATTAAATAGTGTTTCATGTTGGTGGTAATGTTGTTTAAAAATAACCCAGTCTGTTTGATGAATCGAGCTTGTTTGAGTATGACGTTTGTCTGTATAAGCTTGTAAGATTGTTGCAGCATATTCGACACTATGAGTACCAATAAGGACGACATAATGTGAAAACTGTCCTTGAGCATAAAGCTGTTCAGCAACAAAGATTTGAGCTGTTTCCCAAATAGGTTGAACGTCATTCTCAGCTTTTAAATATAACCAATCAATTTTAATATTTTGATTAATCTCATCGTGTAGCTCTACACGATATAAAGATGGAAATGTTTTAGGATCGATACGCTCTAAGCGACATACGAGTCCATCTAAATTAAAATCTTTGAGTGCAACAGGTTTCGCTTTATTGAGATTTGCAACAGGACGCACATTTTGTCTAAAACTTGGTTTAGGCTTTGCGACCGTTGGTATACTTGGTGTTGGAGTATTGGGTACAGATTGAATTCTTTCCTGAATAATTGCTTCGAGTTGTGCTTCAAAATTCGCAGTTTCTTCTCTCATAGCAGATAATCTGTCCTTGTGAATTGTCTGATTTGAATCTAATGATAAATTTGTTGAAGTTTGATGAATTGGCTCTAAAACAGGAATAAGACTTTTGAGTTCATCATCTGTTTTTATATAATCACTTGTACTCGTTTGAATCCATTCAAGTGCTTGTCGAGTAGATGTAAACCAAGGGCTCTTTATAAAAGACAATGCAGGACGAATAACCCAAATTTGCCAATGCTGTGACTGACGTAAAGCTGCCCATCCCATGTCGCCTGATGCAAATAAAGCATGTTCAACACGCCCCATAAATTTAAATGTTCCGCGATAAGTGAGTGCATACCCAAAGCTTTCTAATTCTTCAGCCGAAAATTCTTCTTGTTGAATAAATTCTTTAAATGGAGTGAGTTGTTCTTGAAACAATGGATCGTCACAAGAAGCACAAATATCCTTAATACGTTGCTTTGATTTTGCGATCTCAAAAAGTGAGTTTTTATCGTTGTTTAGCCCAACAATCAGATGTTTGAGCTCATCAACCAATAATGCTTTCTCTAATACGTCCATTGATAGTTTCCTTAGAGATAGGCTTGAGCCTGTTTTAAATAATGAATAAGTACAATATTCACAGCATCATCTAACAGTTTGTATTCAGATGTATTCGTCAAATTATGCTGTCTAGCCAAGGCTACAAGTTGCTCAATACATATTTGTTCGGGTTGAATCTGACCATTTATCAGGGCTTGTAACTCTTGAATTTTCATAACAAAAGAATGTCACTTTATGACGATTATAGAAGAAAAATATGCAAAATCTATAGACTGCAAGTTAGTAAAAAATCTCATTTAGTTATTCCAAATAGAGATTTTGATCATGTTTTGGCTTTCAAAGTATCAACATTTTAAAACAATAAATCGGATAAATAGATCGCACTGGGGAAGTATATCTATAAATCTATCACTTTAGTGTGATTTTAATCACATTTTTTTTAGTTAAAAGTTGATCAATAAAATACTTAGTTTGTTACAGAATTTACCACTACAGATAAACGGTATGCTTTTTAAGATAATAGGTGACGTAACCATCACATCTAGTTTGAATAGTTCGCTGCACACAAGCTTCAGACAGTTGCTGAAGCTTGTATTTTAGCTAGCTTGTTAGGGCTTAATTTCGCATTGATCATCGCTACATTGAGCCGCATCTGTTTGCTGAATTTCTTCTTTAGAAGCGGATTGAGCTTGTTGTAATGCCTGTAAGAAAATTTCACGCGGTTGTGCGCCTGAAAGTGCTAGTTTTTGATCAAAAACAAAAAAGGGTACACCCGTTACATTTAATTGCTCATGTGCAATTTTTTCATCGTGGCGAACAAAATCTGCCAGTTCATCTGAATTCAATACATACTCGACTTCAGCATGATCCAAACCAATCCGTGAAGCGATTTCTTCAACCACTTCACGTTCACCAATTGCAAGACCTTCAGTCATATAAGCATGAAAAAAAGCTTCTTTTGCTTCGTTACCCAAACCTTTGCTTTGAGCCAAATGGATAATACGATGTGCATTAAAGCTGTTGCCTGAATTGGCTTTTTGCCATTGAAAATCAATGCCTTCAGTCGCTGCCATAGCCGCAACATTACGTTCCATTTCTTCCATGTCAGCAAAGCTACGCCCATATTTCTTTGCTAAGCGTTCCGTATTCGAAGTCTCATGTTTGGCAGGTGCATCTGGATCGAGTTCAAAGCTATGCCAATGAATATCAAGCTCAATTCCTGCTTGTTCAGCAACATGTTCAAGACGCTTTTTCCCAATATAACAAAAAGGGCAAACGACATCTGACCAAATATCTACGCGCATGGCATATCTCTACAATTTCAGTTGATTTGATAATAGGGGCGAAAGTACGAAATTTAAAGCGATGAAAATGTAATGCTCCGTTACGAGAAATGAAATAAAAATCAATTAACAGTCTGTGTTTGATTGATTAAACTTAAATTCAGAACATAAGAAATAGAAATATACTTGGAGGCTGTATGCGCCGTTTTTTATTATTTTTAACTGTCGTCGTGATTTGTTTGGGTACATTCTTTTTCTATCAATATCGCTTAAAGCAAAATGCAGCCAATACCGAACAAATGTTTGAAATTGTTATGGCTGAAAAAATGCGTGGGCTCTATGATCAAGCGCAGGATTGGAGCAAGCCTATACAACTCAACGTACATGATGATCGTTTATCTGGTGATTATAAGTTGATGTCCGAGTTTCTACTTAGTTATTGGATGCAAAATGTTGAGGCAAGAAACGCTTATTTAAGACAACTCAAAGCAGCAAATTGGGATACTTTTCTAGATGTCGAACGTTTAGATCTAGACCGTCAAAAAGGTTATCGTGAGACTGAAAAGATGCTTCAGGATGTGCGAAAAATCTCGACTGAATATGGAATAAAAAGACAGAAAATACAGGCAGATTCACTTGAACAAGCAAAAAATCTCGCCATTCATCATGAAATGAGAAAATCTTTACAAGAAAAACTGCAAAATAACCTGAAAACAGACAAGGCGCATGACATTTTTCCGATTGAACAACAAGTGATTGAGAAAGCACAAGCGATGTTTGATATGTTAAAAACTGATCCTTGGCAAAGAGAAGATAACAAGATTCTTTTTAAGGAAACAGCACAAGTCAAAAAGTTTAATGCGCTTTATCAAGATGTGCTCAGATTAAATCAGAAGATGGATAAAATTAAGCAAAACAATGTTGCAGTATTAGATGAAGAATTATAATTTCGTGATGCAATGATGCCTTGTATACATCATTGCATGACTGAGTTCGAGCTTAAGTTTAATCAAAGATCTTTTCTGCTGCTTGGAAAGGTAGACTCACCACATCAATCGCCACGGCAAAAGGGAGCAATACCAGTTTTTCCAAAGGATTCATACCTGATTTTGATTTATAACTTTCTTCTTTATTGGTATAGATAGAGATTTGGTAAGGCTTACTTAATGCTTTGAGTGAGCTTAGATTATTTGCAGTAGGATAAACAACACCAGCGAGTTTGATATCGAAACAGAAGCGTTGAGCTTGCATACGTTCATCACTTGAAGAAGAACATTCTCTCGCACCATTCTCAATGAAAAACTCTAAATCTTTTTTGCTCAAGTCTTCTTTTAGTTTTATATATGAAAGGGGGAGTGTGCCTGAAAAATTGCCATCATTTTTTTCAGAATAAAAGCTTAGCTCACGTGTAATTTGAATATTTTGGGGGTCGAGCTTTGTGATTAAACTCACAAATTGAGATCCACCTTGGGTAAGGATATAGCTATTCTTTTGCCCTGCGATTACGAGACTATCTTTAGGTAAATTTGCAGATTGTTGAGCAGGTCTTCCAAATGCAATGACACTATCTTCAACCAAAGTAACCTTGGTTGTGCGAATATAAGCTTTACTGTCTTTGGTAATAAGGGTTTTGGTTGCACAACCTGCTAAACATAATCCTGTAATCGATATTGCTGTAGTCATTTTAATTAGAGTTGAAATCATCCATTTCTCCTAATCGCTTTTTAAAGTATATAAAATAATCAATATTTATAAATTCACTCGAGCACAGTAATCAAAAAAACGAGCTTATGCGAGATTTTTTCCTCTTTTATCTATTTATTTTACAAAGATCAGACACATTGTTTGATTCGCTCATTTTATCTTACGTTCAAAAAAATAATCCTATTTACCGTTTATCAGAGTGATACAGAATTCAATATCACTTTATTGTAGGCTTAATTTATAGCTATTTTTATTCAATGTTTATGGTGAATGATTTTTGGAGCAAGTGATGAACTTTCTAAAACGATCAGCGCTGATGATGGCATTTACTTTGGTTGGATTTTCAGCAGTACATGCCGAAGAGGTTGAAACTTTACCAACCATTCGTATTATGGCTGAATCTGAATTACGTGAAGAAGTTGTAGGACCTACTCCATTTCAAGAAGATAAAAAAGTACGTCAAGCACTTCAGCATCGTATTTATAAAACTCATACTGATATGCAAAATGCAGAAATTCCTGAGAATATTAGTGCAGTTGAATTTGAACCAAAGGTGCAGTCAGGCTTATCTCAAGTTTCACCTGGGTTACAAGAGTATATTCTAGCGGTGGCCTCAGGTTTTCAATCATCTGATCCAACTAATGGTGTATTTAAAATATTAGAGCCACTTAATATAAATCGAAACAATATTGATGGCATTCGTGATGGTTCGATTAAAGTCAATTTGAATGATATTTTGCTATTACAGCAGCAAATTCAAAATGGTTTAAAAGATTTTAGACAACCATAGCTTATATCATTGAATAAGATAAAAATCCCCGCATATAGCGGGGATTTTCTCTTTATCTCAGTGTCGATTAAACACGTTCGATAATGGTCGCGATACCTTGACCAAGACCGATACACATGGTCGCAAGACCGATTTGTGTATCTTGTTGTTCCATCACGTTCAACAATGTTGTTGTGATACGAGCACCAGAACAGCCTAATGGGTGACCTAATGCAATCGCACCACCATTCAAGTTGATGATGTCTTGTTTGTCATAAACGCCTAAGCCTTTCATGACTGATAAGCCTTGAGCAGCAAATGCTTCGTTTAATTCGATAGTTTGGATATCCGCCATCGTTAAACCAGCACGTTTAAGCGCTTTTTGAGTTGCTGGAACTGGACCATAACCCATGATCGCAGCATCACAACCTGCAATCGCCATAGAGCGAATCACAGCACGAGGTTTTAAACCTAAAGATGCAGCACGTTCAGCTGACATCAACAACATTGCAGATGCACCGTCAGAAAGAGCAGAAGAAGTTGCTGCTGTTACTGAACCACCTTTAGGATCGAAAACTGGTTTCAATGCTTTGAATGCTTCAAGGTTTGCATCAGCACGAATCACTTCGTCGATGTCGCAAAGGGTTTTGAAGCCATTAGCATCATGACCTTCAACACCCACGATTTCATTTTTGAAACGACCTTCTTGAGTTGCAGCCCAAGCACGGCGGTGAGATTCAACACCGAAAGCATCTTGCTCTTCACGAGAGATACCGTTCATACGACCTAACATTTCAGCAGTTAAGCCCATCATGTTCGATGCTTTTGCATAGTGTTTAGATGCTTCAGGGTTAAGGTCGATGCCGTGCATCATACCTACGTGACCCATATGCTCTACACCACCGATGATGAAGATGTCACCTTGGTTGGTTGCAATCTGTGCAGCAGCAGTATGAAGTGCTTGCATAGAAGAACCACAAAGACGGTTTACTGTTTGACCGCCAGCAGTTTTTGGAATGTCAGCCAATAAACCAATATTACGAGCAATGTTCATACCTTGCTCTAAAGTTTGGTTTACACAGCCCCAAATGATGTCTTCAACTTCATTGGTATCAAACTGGTTACGAGCAACAAGTGCACGTACTAATTCAGCAGATAAACTGTCGGCACGAACATTGCGGAACATACCGTTACGTGATTTGCCCATGGCAGAACGAACGCCATCAACAATCACAACGTCACGTGGATTTAAAGTAGCCATTCACGTCGCTCCTTAACCGTAGAATTTTTTGTTGTTAGCAGCCATGTCACGCAACATTTGTGGCGCTTCATAAGCTTTACCTAAATGTGCATATTTGTCGCAAAGCGCAACGTATTCAGCAACACCTGTTTGGTCGATGTAACGGCATGGACCACCACGGAATGGAGGGAAACCTACACCCATGATCATCGCCATATCTGCTTCAGAAGCAGTTGCAACGATGTTGTCTTCTAAGCAACGAACTGTTTCGTTACAGAAAGCAAGCATCATACGGTCAATGATTTCTTGTGGATCAAATTCACGTTTTTCGCCAGTCACGAAAGGCGCAATGATTTCGTAAGCTGTTGGGTCAACAGTTTTCGCTTTCTTACCTTTCTTGTCTAACACATATTTGTAGAAACCAACATCGTTCTTTTGACCAAGACGTTTTGCTTCGTACATCGCTTCGATAGAACCTTTGTAATCTGGCTTCATACGGTCAGGGAAACCTTCAGCCATCACTTCAGCGCCATGTACACCTGTATCGATACCAACAACATCGATTAAGTATGCAGGACCCATCGGCCAGCCGAATTTCGCCATCACATTATCAACTTGCTGGAAGTCAGCACCGTCTTTAACGAGTAGGTCGAATGCACCGAAGTAAGGGAACAATACACGGTTTACTAAGAAGCCTGGGCAGTCGTTTACAACGATTGGGGTTTTACCCATTTTCTGAGCAAGAACAACAGTTGTTGCGATTGCTTCTTCAGAAGTTTTCTCACCACGAATGACTTCAACCAATGGCATCATGTGTACTGGGTTAAAGAAGTGCATACCAACGAAGTTTTCAGGACGTTGTAATGCTTTCGCCAAACGAGTAATCGAGATTGTAGATGTGTTAGAAGCGATGATCGTGTTTTCACGAACATGCTTTTCAGTATCTGCAAGTACGATTTCTTTAACTTTTGGATTTTCAGTTACCGCTTCGATCACGATATCCACTTCTTTAAACTCATCGTAGCTTAAAGTAGGACGGATGCGAGCAAGGGTTTCACCCATTTGCGCAGGTTTCATTTTCTTGCGTTCAACTTGCTTAGTCAGTAAGCCGTTCGCTTCTTTCATACCCAATGCAAGTTGTGGGTTACCAATGTCTTTCATGATGATTGGAGTGCCTTTGCTTGCCGCTTGGTAAGCAATACCACCACCCATGATACCCGCACCTAATACAGCTGCTTGGTTGACAGGGTGAGCACCTTTCTCATATTTCTTCGCAGTTTTCTTCACAACTTGGTCATTGATGAATAAACCAATCAATGCACCTGCTTGTGGAGTAATTGCTGCTTTAGCAAAACCTTGAGCTTCTGCTTTTAATGCATCATTACGTGTAAGGCTTGCACCTGCTTGTAATGAGTCAAGTAACAATTTTGGCGCAGGGTATTGTGCAGGGTTTGCTTTTGCAAGTACCGCACCTTTTGCTGTATTGAATGCCATCATTTGTTCAAGTGGATTCAATTTAATTGCGTCTAATTTTTCTTGACGTTTTGCTTTCCAGTTCAAACGACCAGCAATCGCTTGTTTAACTAAGTCAACAGCAGCTTCTTGAAGTTTGTCAGCAGCAACAACCGCATCTACAGCACCATCTTTCAGTGCAGCAGCTGGCTTCTTAGGATTCGCCATTGCCATCCATTCAACGGCATTGTCGATACCGATTAAACGGCTTAAACGTACGCTACCACCAAAACCAGGATAGATACCGAGTTTGATTTCTGGTAAGCCAACTTGAGCTTGCTCAGACATGACACGGTAGTCACACACTAAGCACATTTCAAAACCACCACCAAGCGCTGTACCATTAATCGCAGCAACTTTAGGGATGTCTAAATCTTCAAAGCTATTGAAGACGTCATGTACAGGCATAAGCCAATCAACAATTGCTTGTTCACCAGCAGCGAAGTTGTCGCCAAATTCAGTAATATCTGCACCAACGATAAATGTTGATTTACCAGAGGTAACAACTAAGCCTTTAATGTCGTTATTGGCTTTAACCGCAGCAATTGCTGCTTGGAAGTCTTCGATGGTTGCACGGTTAAATTTATTAACCGACTCACCTTGTAAGTCAAAGCGGAATTCTGCAATTCCGTCCGCAAGCATTTGGACGGTAATGGCATTGCCAGCGTGGATCATGCCTGATCTCCCTTGTTGTGGAGGATTCTGAGTTGATGTCATAAAGCGTGTATGCGTTAGCGCACACAAAATGCTTTGCTAATCTTACGATAACTATATCCAAAAAGGACATAACAAGTTGTATCAAGCCGTGACGCTAGGGTCATCTATTCTTTTAAAGAATTTATTTCTAAGGCTTGTATAAAAATAGAAAGCTATTTTTTCCTTTAAAAACAGTGAAAAGTTTATTGATTTTAGTCATGTGCTTATCGTTTTTAAACGTAAAAATTGTATTAAGCAACCCATAAATCATTTTTAAATTCGTATATTTTTTATTAGCATATTTAAGCTTTAAGTTAAGTTGCTAAAGTTATGGCTTATTTATTGCTTTATTATAGATATAGCGAAAGCAATATTTTGTTGTTAACTCTTTGTTAGAAAAAGGATTTTGAAAGATTTTTTTGTTTTTAAAATGAGACATAGTTTGATTTTATGACAAAAAATGTTAGTTATAGCTGTTTTTAGGGTTTATATGAAAACGAATAGAAAAATAATTATTTGTTGATGATGTGGTTGGGAAGCTGAATAAAAAACAAACCTGTTTAGGGAAGGCTGGGTAAAAGATGAAACCAACAGACCAAACCTTGATGAAACAAATGCATATTTCGATTGAAGAAATTGAATATCGACGATCTTTGCTTAGTTTAAGTCATCAAGAATTACAGCAGTTGGTTGACTTAGGGGGACAAATTGATCTTGAGTATTTACTTGACCAAGTTGTGATTACCTTTTATCAACAGCAAACCTCGATTTCGGAGATTGCTTCACTGATTGGCGATATAGACACTTTATCTCGGTTACAACATGCACAACGCCAATACTTGGTAGAACTTTTTTCAGGTAATTATGATGCCAATTATGTCAATAATCGATTGAGAATCGGTTTAGTGCATAAACGAATTGGTGTCGAACCCAAATTATATTTATCCGCCGTCTATCATCTCAAAATCATGCTGATATCAATGATTCAACAACAATTAGGCGATACAGAGAATTTTCATCAAATACGTTCTACTTTAGAAAAGTTATTTATGTTTGATATTTCGCTGGTTGTAGAAACCTATGTGTGGAGTTTGGTCAGTGAGTTGAAGGCATCTAAAGAAAAAATTGAGCAATATGCTTCTGTGTTAGAAGATCGGGCTCAGCAAATGGAAGCTTTATCTCAAACTGATCCGCTCACAGGACTATTAAATGTGAGACATTTAAATCGTATTTTAAATTCGACCATTTATGCGGCTGAACGAAGTTTAGAACCCGTTACAGTGGTATTTATTGACATCAATGATTTTAAAATCATTAATGATAATTTTGGGCATTCTAAAGGTGATCAAATGTTAAAAGTTGTAGCGGATGCGATTCGATTTGTTGCACGTTTGGATGATCATTGTTTTAGATGTGGTGGAGATGAGTTTTGTATTGTGTTTCCACGTTGTACTGAAGCACAGGCACTTGAAAGTTTCGTTCCAAGATTACTACAGTATGTTTATCATATTGAGCCGAGTATTACTTTGAGTATCGGTGTAAAACAAACAGATCATGTTGATGGTTACTTAGATGCATCTACTTTGATTCATGAAGCTGATGCAAAAATGTATTTGGTCAAAAAACAGCAAAAAATAAAAAAATAACAATTTTTATTGGAAGATTTATTTTTATATATACATGATATTTATTGTTTATTTTATCTAATGAATTAAGTAGAAAAACTTGTTGAACCAAAATTGGCTAGAAATTAAAAAAGACGATGATAAAATTCCGAGATTCATTTTTTTGGTCGATTTTTTCAATGGTTAAATGGATCATTTTAGCGATTTTTATCATTTCAGCTTTGTATATTCAACGACGCGGTAAAGTAAAACATTCGTTTTATCGTCAATTTTTCGATCATTCAACGATTCTTGCACCTATAAACTTTTTAATGTACATGTTTTCTAAAGTACCGAATCAACCTTATATTGATACGCAGTATTTTAAAGATTTAAAAGTTTTAGATGAATATTGGGAAATGATTCGAGACGAAGCCAAAGCTTTATATGACAAAGGTGGGATTAAAGCTTCAAGTAGTTATGATGACCTCGGTTTCAACTCCTTCTTTAAAACAGGTTGGAAACGTTTCTATTTGAAATGGTACGACTCGGCACATCCATCTGCTGCTGAACTTTGCCCAAAAACAACCGCATTATTAAAAACGCTTCCAACAATTAAAGCTGCGATGTTTACTGAGTTGGCACCAGATAGCCGTTTAGTTCGCCATCGTGATCCTTATGCGGGTTCATTGCGTTACCATTTAGGTTTGATTACACCTAATGATGATCGCTGTTTTATTGATGTTGATGGTCAGCGATATTCGTGGCGTGATGGTGAAAGTGTGGTGTTTGATGAAACCTATATCCATTATGCGGAAAACACGACGAACCAGAATCGTATTATCTTTTTCGCTGATGTAGAACGCCCATTAAAAACCCGTTTTATGGAAAAGTTTAACCACTGGTTTGGTAAAAGTGTCATGACCGCAGCCAGTTCACCTAATGAGGCAGGCGATCAAACAGGTGGCTTAAATAAAGTCTTTGGTTATGTTTATCAGTTTCGTTTAAAAGCCAAAGCCTTAAAAGCAAGCAATCGTGGTTTATATTATTTTTTGAAATGGTTCATCATGTTAGGGCTATTTTTCTTAATTTTTATTCGACCTTATGTATTTTAAGTCTGAATCAGATCAACGCCCGAAAGGGCGTTTTTTTATAACGATGATTTAGTTATTTATTTGTTTATTAATTAATGTTAGCAAAAACAAGTTCAGTTGAGTACTCAAGATTATATTGAATCTTATCCAACCCAAAATCTGTCACATGTAAGTGTAGGAAGTAATATTATCCGCAAAGATATTTGGCAAAATGCAGCTTGGACTACATCTATACCTAATACTGAGTTTAATTTAGTAGACACTCGGATTCGCCATCAGTCTCGGGAATATTGGGGTTTTTAGCATATAGCTAGAGAAGTTAATCCAATCGCTCCAACGAATGAACTAGCCTGTGATTTCTTTCATGAGTCTGCATTTAAGAGCGCTGATCAAGTATTGAGTCGAGTTTTTAAATGATAGGTGTTATTTGAGTTATTGAATTGATGCATTTTGGCTCAATTGACTTGAAATTGATTTATGCAGACTACATCATCGAAAGCATTACTGATGATGAAAGTCTGCTGTGAATCCAAACGCGCGTGAACATATTGAAAAAATCCTGACTCATATGACTCAATTGCCTGGTGTTTATAAAATGCTCGGCAAAGATGGAGAGTTACTGTATGTCGGAAAAGCCAAAAACTTAAAGAATCGTGTATCCAGCTATTTTGTTAAAACGATTGACCATCCTAAGACACAGGCTTTAGTTGCGCGAATTTATGACATCGAAAGTTTAGTTGTTCGTTCTGAAACAGAAGCATTATTACTTGAACAAAATCTGATTAAATTACATCGTCCGCCATACAATATTATGTTGCGCGATGATAAGTCGTATGTGTATATCTTTGTCTCGGCAGACAAGCCCTATCCCCGCATTGCCAGTGGGCGTGGCAAGGGCAAACATCAGGTCGGCAAGTTTTTTGGGCCTTATCCCAGTGCCTATAGTGCACGAGATACCTTACTGGTTTTACAAAAATTATTTAATGTTCGCCAATGTGAAAACAGTTATTTTTCACAACGTAAACGCCCTTGTTTACAGTATCAGATTAAACGTTGTACAGCGCCTTGTGTCGGTCTGATTAGCCCTCAGGACTATAAGGAAGATGTGGACAATTCAATTCGTTTTTTACAGGGTGATACCAAAGAACTCAATCAAGAGCTGATTGGAAAAATGGAACAGGCTGCCGAAGCTCTTGAGTTTGAAAAAGCCGTATTTTATCGTGATCGTCTCGCGTTATTGCGCGAGGTTCAAGCACAACAAGCAGTATTTAAGATCAAAGGCGAAGCCGATATTTTGGCGATTGCTTACCAAGCGGGTGTGACTTGTGTACAAATCATGCATGTTCGTAATGGACGTATGCTTGGTGGAAAAAGTTATTTTCCAGATATGTTGGGAGATGATTTGGCGCAAATGCTGAATGATTTTATGGCGAATTTCTATTTCCAAGTGGCGGATGAAGTGCCATCAGAATTGATTGTAAATGTAGATATTCCCGATCAAAAACAATTAGAAGAAGCATTACAGCAAAGCTTCAATAAGAAAGTTCAAATCAAGCATAAAGTGCGAGAAACTCGGGCTGAATGGCTAGAACTGGCGCAAATGAATGTGCAACATGCGATTAAAGGCAAACTGAGTAATCACTTGGAATTAAACGAGCGTTTTCATCAACTTGAACAAGTGGTTGGGCGTCCGATTGATCGGATTGAATGTTTTGATATCAGTCATACCATGGGTGAAGCACCGATTGCTTCTTGTGTAGTCTTTGATCAGGGCGGTGCAAGAAAGCGAGATTATCGTCAGTTTGCGATTCAGGATATTACGGGCGGTGATGATTATGCGGCGATGCGCCAAGCGTTGATACGCCGTTATAAAAAAAATATGTTACCTGATCTACTCTTGATTGATGGTGGTAAAGGGCAGTTGCATATGGCGATGGAGGTCATGCAAGAATTAGCGCTTGATGCTTTTATGATTGGTGTTTCTAAAGGTGAGGGACGTAAACCGGGATTAGAAACGCTGCATTTTACTGATGGCACTAAGATTCAATTACCCGAAGACCATAAAGCTTTGCACCTCATCCAACAAGTGCGAGATGAAGCGCATCGTTTCGCCATTACCAAACATCGAGCTAAGCGTGATAAACGCCGTAGTAGTTCAGTTTTAGAGGCTATTCCTGGGCTAGGACCAAAACGCCGTCGTGATCTACTCACTCATTTTGGTGGTATACAAGGTGTTTTAAAAGCTTCAGAAAAAGAGTTGATGCTTGTACCCGGTTTGGGTGAAGTCATGGCGAGAACGATTTATAAAATTTTGCACGAATAACTTGACCGATTGGTTCAATCTCTCAATGACTGATACGTCAATGATCATTCACAAACAGAGAAAAACATTTAAAGATAAGATGGTTTGACGATTAAGGAAAGATAATGTCACTGCTTCCGCTGTATCAACAGGTTGAACATCAAGAGTGGATTGATATTCCCTCAGGATGGTTACAAGGTCGCACCGTATTTGGCGGTTTAGTTGCAGGATTATTAATCCAAAAGGCGCAGAGCGTGGTTCATGATACAACAAAGCAATTATTGAGTTGTAATGTGACCTTTGTTGGTCCTGTGCAAGAAGGGCAGGCTAAACTCACGGCGGAGGTGTTGCGAGAAGGTAAATCGGTTACAACCTTAGAAGTGCGGTTATGGCAAGCAGATACTGTACAAAGTATTTTAATAGCAAGTTTTGGTTCGCAGCGTGAATCTCGGATTCATGTGCAAAATCTACCGCAAATTCCTGATTATCCATTGCCTGCGCAGTTGGAAAAAACGGCTTATATTGAAGGCTTAATGCCACAATGTTTGCAACAGTTTGAACTATGTTGGGCTGAAGGTAATTATCCAATGTCTGGTAGCAAAGTACCTGACTTTGGCGGATGGTGTCGTTTTATGCCTCAGTTGCATCCAAATCGCGAAATGAAATTGGCCGATCTATTTGGATTGATGGATGTGTGGCCACCGGGTGTGTTACCAATGTTTAAAACCCCTGCACCTGCAAGCTCATTAACTTGGCAGATTACCTATTTGCAGCCGATTGCTCATCAAGTACAGGATTGGTTCAAATACAAAGTAGTGACTGAATATGCTGAACATGGTTATTCAACCGAGTATGCCTATCTTTGGGATGATGAAAATCGACTGATTGCGATACTTCGACAAACAGTTGCCGTTTTTGCCTAGTCGACACTGCCGTGCATTTCGTATAAAGTTGCTTACACATGGATACAATCTCGGCACATCCTTTGTGCGACATGCATATTTGATGCGAACAACATGGCGGTGTTTATGAGCACAGGGCGAATCCTGAACATTCCTAATATTTTAACTTTGGCGCGTATTGCCCTTATTCCCGTGTTTCTGGCAATTGCCTATTGGCCGCCTGCCATTGGGATTGCTGAGCATCATGGGGGAATGATGCGACATCTGATATTGACTGCAATCTTTGTTCTTGCAGCAGTGACAGATTGGTTCGATGGTTATTTAGCTCGGACTTTGAATCAGACTTCTGCTTTCGGGCGTTTCCTTGATCCAGTCGCCGATAAGCTTATGGTTGCGGCGGCATTGATTGTATTGGTGCAATGGCAACCGACGATCTCAATGGCTTTTGCTGCAATTGTGATTATTTCGCGTGAAATTACCGTTTCGGCATTGCGTGAATGGATGGCGGAACTGGGTGCACGTACGAGCGTTGCTGTTTCTACAGTAGGAAAGTATAAAACAGCATTTCAAATGATTGCGATTAGTGTGTTCCTGTTGAACTGGAAACCACTGGAAATGTGGGCCTACGCTTTGCTTTATGCGGCAGTGATTTTGACGTTGTGGTCGATGTTTATTTATATGAAAGCTGCTTGGCCTTATCTGAAGCAGCCCTAACGATTTTTTGTATAGCCATATAAATGAAAGCCTTTCTTTTGAAAGGCTTTTTTATGCCTTTCGATAAGAACTGGTCAAGAAAAAAGCCCATAACAAAGATGGGCTTAGTTCTCTGAGGAAAGTCATACTCTTTTTAGGAGGGTATGCTGAAGAACATAATCATAATATGAGAATATATTGCTATTTACAACGGATAAAAATGTAAATATTTTTTAAAATTCTCAATTCAGTTTGGCTGATTTTCGGAAAGTGTTGCAAATTTATGTTCAATTTGCGCTGCATTATTTTGCAAGATCTCGATCAGTTTTTGAATATTCAAGAAATCAAAACGATTTTTTGATGCTACTAGCGTGAGTGCAATCGGTGCTTCTTTAGTAGAAAAGCGAATTGGCACGGAAAGACCACATACCATTGGATCAATCTCACCCTGCGATAAATAAAAGCCTTGTTTTTTAATTTTCCGCATTTGCTGCATGAATTCGTCGAGGCTATGGGCAAAGCCTACCTGAGCAAGTTCCTGAGTAAATTGATGATAATAAGCTTGAATATGTTGCTTGGTTAAATGGGCAATCACAATTTTGGGTGAAGCACCTACATAAACAGGGCGTGGACAACCTCTTCCGTAAGAGATGAGTTCTGCTTCTTTAAAGGTTTCATGATGTAGATCAATACAATAATCATGGTTTAAATAGGTTAATAAACAACAGAGTTCAGTACGATCTACGATATCACGCATAAAGGGGATGCTGATTTGCACCAATGGATCGGTACTATGAGAAATATAATCAAGAACTGCAATTTTAGAACCTAAAGTGTAGTCTCCTGATGTACCACTAATGCGTTTTAAAATATCTGTTGAAACAAGTTCTTTAAGATAACGATAGGCTGTGGGTTTTGAGAGACCAAGCTCATCACAAATGATATCGACATTGATAATCGGACGTGAAACTGAAAATAAATCCAGCACTGTGAGAATTTTACCAAAACTCGAAATTGCCATGATGCGTTGTCTACTCCTTAAAAATAACGTGAAAATCGAACTTTTATTGCTTTATATCAGAAAAGCCTGAGATCGTGTATGGACTTTTAGGTCGGAATATTTTTGCTCGACCAATTAAGCCTTGAATTGAGAAAAAATATGGCTTTTATTGAAAATATTTTAAATTAAAATGAAAAATTATCAAATAGTGATAATTTATGTTGACTAATTTGCTTTGTTTTGAAAAAATTATAGATGTAGTGTCTTCATTGGATAATGAAATTCGTTAAATTATCTCCATTTGCTCTAGACACTATGCCTTGCTCCCCATAATCAGCTTTTTCTTGTCAACTGATTTGATACTCCAAATCGGTGTAACTTCGTGCCACATTGTCATGTGTCATTAGATCAGGCTGACTTAGAATTGAGACATATTCATGTTACTTAAACAGCTGTTAGCTTTCAGACCAAGCCGACTTGATCTTATTTTTGCTTGTAAAACCTTTGTAGCAGGCATGCTGGCACTGTTTATTTCTTTTGAATTAGATTTGATTAATCCGATGTGGTCGATTGGAACGGTCATGATTATTGCCAATCCTTATTCAGGAATGGTGTCTTCGAAATGTGTATATCGTTTGATTGGAACTGTTGCAGGGGCGGTCATAGCACTGTTATTGACCCCACATTTTATTAATACGCCGTGGCTATTTACGGTTATTTTATCTCTCTGGGTGGGCTTTGCTTTATATGTGTCATTACTAGACCGCACGCCGCGTAGCTACGTATTTATGTTGGCAGGATATTCAACTGCCATGATTGTTTATAATGCAATTACCTATATAGATACCTACAATATTTTTGATATCGCTGTTGCACGTGTACTTGAAATCTCAGTTGGGGTGGTCTCTTCCGCCGTTGTTTCGGCAACTTTTTTTCCAGTTCATGTTGGCGCAATGATCAAGCAACGTGTCAATAAAACCTTAAACGATCTAGAAGCAACTTTTGAAAAATTGATTGCAGTTCAAGAAACACCTGAAAATTACACGCAAGTTTTATCTGTGATTACTCGTGATGCCTCTGATATTCATGCTTTAGCTGTACATTTGGCTTATGAGAAAGGTGAGTTGAAAGGCATGACCAAGCCTTTACAAGAAATGCTACATCAAGTGTCATTGGTGGTTGCGAATTTGGTTGCATTGTCTCAACGTGTGAAACAACTCGAACATTTGCACTTGGTTAATCTTGTTTCGCATTTGGATATGCTTCGTCAGCATACTGTGACATTTTTAAAACAAGAGAAAAGTTTAGTACCTGCTGATTTACAGACTTTGCCGAATGGATTTGAAGAGGATTTTGCTGAGCTGATTTCTAAAGCAACGTCTGAACAGAAAGTTGTATTGGCTGCATTAAAGATGGATGTTCGTCATTTTATAGCCAATATCTTGGCAGTAAAGCTGCTGTGGCAACAGATTCAGCAAGGTAATAAAGAAATTCCAATAGAAATTACAGCCATTACGACGAAATATCCAAGTTTACATCGTGATCATGGTATTGCGATACGAGGTGGAATTAGTGCCGTACTGATTACTTTTATTGTCACTGCAGCTTGGATTCTGTCTGGTTGGAAGGCGGGTTTTATGATGGCGCAAATGGGTGCAATTACGGCGTGTATCTTAACTGCTCTGGATAACCCAGTACCTGTGCTACGGATTTTTATTTGGGGCAGTATTGTATCCGCAGGCTTAGTATTCTTATATGCATTTGGTATTTTCCCGCATGTGACTCATTTTTGGCAATTGGCTTTGGTGCTATTTCCTGTGTTTTTAGTGGCTGTCACCATGATGGCCAATCAAATGTTAATGCCTGTAGGAATGGTACTTGGGATTAACACCATGATGGGATTGAATCTGCACAATAAATACAGCATGGATGCTGTTTCTTACTTAGATAGTTCATTTGCAATGGTTCTGGGCGTATTGGTTTCACTCATTGTGATTGATTTAGTTCGAGCTGTTTCACCTGATACCAGTGCAACGCGAATTTTAACTTTACATTATCAGGCGATGCGTCAGGCATTAAATCTATCTTATGGTAGTGAGTTCAAAATTCATCTACGCAGTATGTTGGACCGAGTTGGAGTATTGAATACCAAAATGGTTCAAAATCATCAAGTTAAGATTTCGATTCAGAATGCTTTGATTGAAAGTAGTTCAATTATTGACTTAGTCCGATTGCAAGAAATTAGCCAAAAACTCCCCCAATTGGTCAGTTTGAAAAATGAAGTCAATGTACTGCAACAGCAACTGACTGAATATTTTCAAATGCAGGAGAAACAACTTTCTCTGAACCATTTTCCAATTCAAATTGTACAGCAGATTGATCTATTACAACGGATTGCAGTGCAAATTGAAGATGAGCAACTCGCTCAAAGAATGTTGATTTCTCTGAATAATATTTGTGAAAGCATCGAGCATGTCTCAACACAAGAGATGGATTCAGAAACATATGATTTAGGTGTATTGCATGGGTGAGATTAACGTTTATGGAATCTATATTCCAATTCTTTTGGTGCAAGCCATCATCGCCTACGTGCTCTTTAAGCTGATGAGTCCACTGATCGATCGTTTAGTTATGAGAGGTTGGATTGTACTACCGAATATTTTCAACTTGTGTTTGTACTTGGGATTGTTGCTGTGTATGCATTGGTTATGTCTTTATTTACAAGGTACAAGCCTTTAAGTAGCTCTCTCCGAAATTTAATGATTTAAAAATATGTGGTAAAGGTGATGAACATGAATGCATTTGATGTACGAAAAGTCATACGTCCAATTGTATTAGTACTTTCGGTTTTGATTGCGATATATGCAGTCGTGCATTTATGGAATTACTACAATGCCGCACCGTGGACACGTGATGGTCGTGTGCGTGGTGATGTGGTTCAAGTGGCTTCGGATGTTAATGGATTAGTAACTGAGGTGCTGGTACAGGACAATCAGACGGTAAAGAAAGGACAAGTTCTTTTCAAGATTGATGTAGAACGTCAAGCCCTTGACGTTGAACAAGCTAAATCTGATTTAGCTAAAGCCAATGCCGGTTTGGCTCAGGCGCGTGCAAACTTAGTCGGTTCAAAGGCAAATTTGGTCAAGACTGAAGCTAATATGAAATTGGCTGAGAAGAATGCAGCACGTTATGCGAGTTTGATGGATGGTGCAATCTCTAAGCAAGAGCAAGATCAGGTTTTTGCTACACGCGATCAGGCGATTGCGGAAAAAGAGCAGCTAGCAGCGAGTATCGAACAGGCTGAGGCTGCCATTCAACAACAGCAAGCTTTGATCGACGTGGCGAATAGCAATTTACATTTAGCTCAGCTCAATATGAGTCGTTCGGCAGTCGTTGCACCTGCGGATGGGACCTTAGCTAACTTTGATTTACGTGTTGGGAATTATGTTAAGGTTGGGCAAGCGGTTGCTGCGCTGCTAGATCGTCATCAGCTTTATGTCGTGGGCTATTTTGAAGAAACCAAATTGAATCGTATTCATGTCGGTGATTCGGCAACCGTACAGTTGATGGGGGATCATCAATTCATTCGTGGGCATGTTCAAGGTATTGCAACAGGGATCGAAGATCGTGAGCGTTCTGGTAGTTCTAATCTATTGGCAAATGTAAACCCTACTTTTAGTTGGGTACGTTTAGCGCAACGTGTGCCTGTAAAAATTATTTTAGATGAACAGCCTCAGAATCCATTGGCTTTTGTTTCAGGGCGAACTGCAACGGTGAGAATTATTGAGAAATAATCAGACGTAGTCTGAGTTGATTTATTTTTTAAGAATTGCATTCTAAATTTTATGCAAATGGTTTGGGTTGTAGACGTGCTAAAGCAGTTATTTTCATGGTCTGGATCTGATTTTATCACGGTACATCAGTGTGCTATACCGTGAAAAAGCGCTTAATATAAATGATTAAGGTGTTATTCCATTAGGATCACGATACCAACTTTGAATGAGTAGTGCGGCTGCGAAACTATCAGCCGATAAGCGTTTTGCTCGGCCTTTATTTTGATAAGACTCAAGTTCTTCTCTCGCTTCGCGTGTAGTCAAGCGCTCATCCACCATCCACGTTTCAATATTGGTTTGATGACGCAAACGTCGTGCAAATTTTCGTGCGCGAGCAGAGAGTTCAGATTCACTATCATCCATATTTAATGGCAAACCGACTAAAAAAAGATTGGGTTGCCACTCTTTCACGAGTTTTAATAGTTGGTTCCAGTCAGGAATACCATCTTTCATGGCAAATAATGGCAAGGGAGTGGCACTTTCAATAGTGGATTGACCAATTGCCATCCCCATTTTCTGGGTGCCAAAATCAAAGGCCATAATGGATTGCGAAGTTTTAAAATCAGGCATGACCAATCTCTGAAGCAAACCATGTACGGTCTACCCCAATTTTTTTGTATGCCGCATCCCAACGATCGCCATAAGGTAGATTAAAGATTAAATCCATGTCTGAGTCACAAATCAGCCAGTCACCACGTGCCATTTCTTCTTCAAGCTGATTTTTGCCCCAGCTAGCATAGCCTAGAGCAATTTGGTAACGACCGACACCTTCGTTATGTGCAATTGCATCCAAAATATCTTTACTGGTGGTAATGCAAACATTTTCACCTACTGCGATTGATGAATGCCAAGTAGGTTGACCTGTGTGTAGTACAAAACCTGCTTCTGGG
Source organism: Acinetobacter sp. WCHA39 (assembly GCF_002165385.1). Classification (NCBI taxonomy): domain Bacteria; kingdom Pseudomonadati; phylum Pseudomonadota; class Gammaproteobacteria; order Moraxellales; family Moraxellaceae; genus Acinetobacter; species Acinetobacter sp. WCHA39. The sequence goes on along the minus strand of NZ_NHRP01000022.1, from coordinate 9,426 downwards.
CGTAATGGTCCACCTTGCAACACAGCATGAGGTTGTACATTATCTGCATCAATCTCTAAATCATTCAGTAATTCTTTGATCTGTAATTCAGAAGGGCGATTGATAATAATGCCTTGTGCACCATCTTCATCATGGCGTGCCACATAGATAACAGTATTGGCAAAGAAGTCATCTGTTATGTCTGGTGGAGCGATGAGACAACGGTGAGTTAAATATTGTTTCGTCACCTAGGCGATTCTCCATCAAAAATATTATGCTGATCTATCTATATAGGCTCTTCTTGTCAACATACAAGAGTTAATCGGATTTCGCCAATCTTTTTCTCACATTTTGTTATGCGTATTAAGCGGATTGAAATTTTAGTTGACGCAGTTGTTTGGCATGTTGCAAGGTGGTTTCGCTAATCTCGACGCCGCCAGACATACGTGCTAGTTCTAGAATGCGTTGTTCCTCATTCAACTCAATAATGGTGCTGCTTGCTGGATCTGTTTGTTGTTTTTTGACCAATAGGTGTTGGTCAGATTGTGCAGCAACTTGAGCTTGGTGAGTGATACAGAGTAGTTGTACATGCTGAGCTAGATCGGCGAGTAAACGACCAACCACTTCGGCTGTACCACCACTAATTCCGACATCAATTTCATCAAAGACCAAAACTTCAGATTCTGTTTTTTCGGCATTCATCACTTGCATGACCAGTGCAATACGAGAGAGTTCACCGCCAGATGCAACGCGAGCCAGCGGTTGTGGTGGAATGCCTTTATTGGCAGTGAAAAGAAGCTGAATAAAGCTGAGACCTTCGGCATTTGCTTCCATTGGCTCGAACTTAAATTCAAAATATGCTTCAGGTAGAGCAAGCGGCTTCACTTGTTCAGTCAATTGCTTCGCCAGTGGAACTGCAGCTGTACGACGAATCTGATCTAGGTGCTCAGCTTTTTGCATAAAAATTTGATAAGAAATTTCTACCTGTTCAGCTAAGGTTTCAGGATCTTCTAATAGATGTAATTGCTCTAATTCCTGTTGCCAAGTTTCATATTCTTGTTTGAGTAATTCAGGCTGGGTACGGTGTTTGCGTGCGAGACGATGGAAAATTTCTAAGGTTGTATTGAGCTGTTCCATTCTTTCAGGATCAAAACTTTGGCGATCAATAAATTGACGTAAACTCGCGGTTGCATCTTCAATCTCACTTTGCGCATTGAGTAACGAATTATAAATATTTGATAACTGTTCACTGCGCCCTGCATGAGACTCTAAACGACGAATGATTGAAGCAACTTCTTGAGTGATATTTTGTTCAGCCTCATCCAAGACATTTAGACTGTAACTACAGTCTTGCATAATATGTTCATGATGGCTGAGACGATCAAACTCTTGTTCAATCTCTCGATAATCCGTTTGGACAATCTCTTCAAGTTCTTCTATTTGGGATTCTAAATTTTGTATTTTTTGAATACGCGTGGCTTGCGCATCTAAAGCGGCTTGATGCTGGCGAATGTTTTTTTGCCATGTGCTATACGCTTCACGTACTTCATTTGCTGGTTCGGCAAAATTATGATAACGATCTAACCAGTGCTTCGGATAAGGGGGCTCAAGTAATTGCTGTTGGCTATGCTGGCTATAAAGTTGTACCAGTAAGCGTCCAATTTCTTTTAACTCCGACAAACTACTTGGGCGTCCATTGATCCATGCTTTGCTTCGGCCTGTCGCAAATATGACACGTCTTAAATGAATTTCACCAGAATCATCATCTAGTTCATGTTCTGTAAGCCATTTTGCTTCCGCACTTTCAGCTTGATAACTAAAGACAGCAGTGACATCTGCTTTATCTGCACCATAACGGACATAGTTGGTATCGGTACGTTCACCCAAGCACGCAGACAGTGCATCTAACAATAACGATTTTCCTGCACCAGTTTCTCCGGTCAAAACATTGAAACCTTGTTCAATATCTAAAGCTAAATGGTCTGCAAGTGCAAAATTAATTAAAGTTAAATGGGTGAGCATATATGCATCCAGTGCACGCAATCTTTTGCTTAAAGATAGAGAAATTTTGCTAATCGAACAAGAGGATCAGCGTTGTGTTGATGAAATCATGTTTTATTTCTGGAGTTGTTTTGAATAATTTAGTGATGTAAAGCTTGTCTATCAATTTATAAGATTTTTTCTATTGTATTTTAGATCGGATGCTTTGATCTAAAAGTGCTTGTGAGTTGAACATAACTTTAGTAGAAAGGCATAAAAATTGCTGTTAAAGCATGATAAAAATGGATTGATTAGTGACGCAGGCACAATTAAACTACGTCCATCATAACCTAATATAAATGCTGCATTATTTGGAGAGTATGCATGAGTTCAGTGCAGTTTGATCATGTTACGGTCATTAAAAAGTCAAATGTATATTTTGGTGGGGCATGTATCAGCCATACTGTACAATTTGAAGATGGTACTAAAAAGACATTAGGTGTGATTTTACCTACTGAACAGGCATTAACTTTTGAAACACATGTGCCAGAACGTATGGAAATCATTTCTGGTGAATGTCGTGTAAAAATTGCAGACAGTACAGAAAGTGAGTTATTCCGTGCAGGTCAGTCTTTTTATGTCCCAGGAAATAGTGTTTTCCACATCGAGACTGATGAAGTGCTTGATTACGTCTGTCATTTAGAAGGTTAACTGATCGCTTCCTAAATCGGGTACACTATACCTAAAGAGAATCCTGTAAATTCATTTTGCAGGATTTTTTTATTAAATTCCCTTGCGGAGCTATTCGCTCCTCACCTGTAAAGCTACTTTGCAGGATTTTTATTTTTTCAAAATCTCCCTTTATAGATCGGGAATACTGCAAGAGGTCGTTCATGGCAAAACCTGAATATTATTATGGCGTTCATTCGGTTGAGTCATTGTTGGAGTTAGAGCCTGAACGCGTTTTGACTTTATTTACCTTAAAAGGTCGTGATGACCAGCGATTACAAAAGATTTTGCAACTTGCCGAACCTTTTGGGATTAGCGTCCAAAAGGCGAGTCGGGATAGTTTGGAAAAGCTTGCAGGCTTACCTTTTCATCAAGGTGTAGTGGCTGCAGTTCGACCACATCCAACCTTAAATGAAAAAGATTTAGACGAATTGATGCAGCAGTCACCGAATGCTTTATTGTTGGCGTTGGATCAAGTCACTGATCCGCATAATTTGGGAGCCTGTATTCGTACTTCGGCGGCAATGGGCGTGCAGGCCGTGATTGTGCCGCGTGACCGTTCGGCTAGTTTAACTCCGACGGCACGTAAAGTTGCTGCAGGTGGGGCGGAAAAAGTTAAGTTTATTCAAGTGACTAACTTAGCTCGAACCTTAGCTCATTTAAAAGAGACCACACATATGCGTGTTATTGGCACAATGCTAGATGAAAAAGCATTGCCAATTCAGCAATGTGACTTTAAGGGTGCAGTTGTCATTGTTATGGGTGCGGAAGACACAGGTTTAAGACCGATTACTCAGTCGCAATGTGACCAAACCGTGTATATCCCCATGTCTGGTGATTTACAAAGTTTAAACGTCAGTGTGGCAACAGGCATGGCACTTTATGAGGCATGTCGTCAGCGTAATGCTGTATAATTCACACAATTATCGTCAATGTAATTAAAAATGACTGCTCGTACACAAGGTTATCTATTTGTTTTAATTACAATGTGTATTTGGGGGGGATTCACCATTTTCTCCCGTTTAAATTTACATTGGCATGTGAGTGCATGGGATTTGGTGGCAATGCGTTTTGCGATTGCCTTTCTTATTTTAATGCCTGTGCTCATTTATAAAAAAGATTTAGCTTTCTTATGGCATCCACGTCCAGTCATTTTAGCCTTAACAGGTGGTTTAGCCTACTGTCTGACCGTTTATACTGCTTTTTTGCAAGCACCAGCAGCCCATGCTGCAATTTTCTTAAATGGCTGTATTCCTCTATGTACGGCAGTTGCTGCTTATTTATTGTTTAGACAACCTTTTGATAAACATACTTGGTTGAGTCTTAGCATCATGTCAAGTGCGCTTGTATTGATGAGCTATCTGATGCTGCATGATCAAGCGACCGCTTTTGGCTTAGGCGATTTACTTTTTTTTATCAGCGCTGTTTGGTGGGGAATTTTTACAGTATTGCTTAAACAATGGAAATTATCGGCTTGGCATTCCATGGCGAGCGTGGCAATTTGGTCAGCGATTATTTATTTACCTGTCTATATTTTATTTGTTCCAAAACATTTTCAAGAAGCAGAACCCATTCATTTAGTCATTCAAGGTTTATTTCATGGTGTAATGGTCGTAATTATTGCGACATTGACCTATGTTGCTGCGATTGAGCGTTTAGGTGCCTTTAAAACGGGGAGTATTGTTACTTTGGCACCTTTTATTGCAGCTGTGATTGCTGTTCCACTGCTTGATGAGCCTCTAAATGCAGCGATTGTTTGTGGTTTAGTCGGAATGGGTTTTGGTGCATTACAGCCGTGGCGCTGGTTTAAAAAAGACACGCTGAGTGAACGACTCGGGCAACAGAAGCAGGATTAAAATGCCTGTTCAGCACTTTGTAGATATTTTAGATGTAATGGTTTTAGTTGGTGATGAAGGTGCTCAAGTAAACCATCATTCATAACTATATCATTTGCGAGTAATTGCTTTTGGGTACGAGGCATTTGTACCGAGATAATTTTTCGGATTTGTTCTTCATTTTGTCCATCTCTTTGACTTGCACGTTGTAGTTGTGTTTGTTCATTTGCATCGATGAGTAAGGTGTGATGCACAAGTTCATGCTGATTAGTTTCAAAGAGAAGAGGTGAAACTAAAATGACATAAGGGCTTTCTGCCTGTTGTAACTGCTGGATAATGGATTGGCGTATAGCAGGGTGAGTGATCTTTTCGAGTGTTTCTCGCGCTTCTGGAAACTGGAATATGTGTTCACGAAGTGCACGTCGATTCAGATTGCCATCTTCTAGTATTACCCAGTCTCCAAAAGAAAGTTGAATTTCTTTCAAAGCAGGTTGGCCTAGTTCAACCACTTCACGAGCTACAATATCTGCATCGACTACAACAATTCCTTGGGATTCAAACCATTGTGTAGCTGCTGATTTGCCACTACCAATGCCACCAGTAATGCCCAAGATAAAACTCATATTATCCACCTAGATATATTTTCATAATTTGATTTCCCCATAAAAATGCAATCCAACCAGCAATTGCAATATAAGGACCAAATGCAAATGGTTGGTTTTCACCACGCATTTTTATCAAAATAATACCAATAATTGCACCAACAACTGAAGAGAGTAGCACAATTAGAGGTAGCATCATTGGCCCCATCCAAGCCCCGAGTGCGGCTAAAAGCTTGAAATCACCATAGCCCATGCCTTCCTTGCCTGTGACAAGTTTAAAGATATAGTAAACCACCCATAAGCATAGAAAACCAATCAAATAGCCCCAAATCGCTGAGCCTGCAGAAGTATAAACAGTGAAACTATTGATTCCTAAGCCTAGTGCGGCAAGTGGCAAGGTAAAGCGATCGGGTAATAGCTGTGTGTCGAAATCAATAAACGTTAATGTGATCAAGACCCAAGTGAGTATTAAACCAAATAACATTTGTACGGTCGCGCCAAATATAGCAACTACTATTAATGAGCAAATCATTGTTAATAGTTCAATAAGTGGATAGCGAATACTAATTGGATTTTGGCAAGCACCACACTTGCCACGAAGTATTAACCAACTCATTACAGGAATATTTTGATACCAGCGAATAGCAGATTTACATTTTGGACATGTAGATGGTGGGGTGCTTAAGGTTAATTTTGTTTCGTCTATTATAGGTTGTTCTGGGTGTAACAACATTTGGCATTCATGATGCCATTCTTGCTCCATCATTTTTGGGGTGCGAAAAATGACTACGTTAAGAAAACTACCAATGCAGAGACTCAAAATCCCGACTGCAACATAAAGTGCAATCGGGTTTTCGATGAAATAAAAAAGTAATTGCTGCATTAGACCACAGAACCCATTTGGAAAATCGGTAGGTACATGGCAATAACAAGACCACCCACCAAGACACCTAAAATTGCCATGATCAGAGGTTCCATCATCGAGGTTAATCCATCAACGGCATTGTCTACCTCATTTTCATAGTGAGTGGCGACTTTATCGAGCATACTGTCTAGGGCACCAGATTCTTCTCCAATCGCTACCATTTGAATCGCCATGGATGGAAAACGGTTAGAAACGCGCATCGCAAATTGCAACTGTTGGCCTGTGGCGACATCTTCACGGATTTTCATCACCGCTTCTTCGTAGATCACATTATTGGTTGCACCAGCAGTTGATTCCAGTGCATCAATGAGAGGAACACCTGCTGCAAATGTGGTTGCCAAAGTGCGGCTATAACGGGCAATAATGGCTTTATAGACTAAATCTCCAAAAATAGGCGCCTTAAGTGCCATTTTATCCAAAAGGTCACGGAACTTTTTACTACGTTTTTTTGCTTCTAGAAAACTGGTGATAATAGCTCCAATTACAAGAATCAGAATAAACCAATATTTTTGCATCCAATTGGACATATTTACAACCATTTTTGTGAATGCTGGTAAATCAGCTCCAAAGGATGAAAAGACACTTTCGAATACAGGAACAACTTTAACCATGAGAATAATAGTTACAATTACTGCAACACAGATAACAGTGATTGGATATTTCATAGCTTTTTTAATTTTTTGTTTTAAAAGTTCGCTTTTTTCTTTATAAATCGCAACACGATCTAACATTGTTTCAAGCGCACCTGATTGTTCACCAGATTCAACTAATGAGCAAAAAAGATTGTCAAAATAAAGTGGATACTTGCGTAAAGCACCTGCAAAAGTATTACCACCTTCTACTTCACCTTTGATACCAAGTACAACCTCACGCATTGCTGGATTTTCTAAACCCTCTGCAACAATCTCAAAACCTTGGACGAGAGGTACCCCTGCTTTCATCATGGTTGCTAATTGACGAGTAAAGACCGTAATATCTAAGGTCGTTACTTTCTTCTTCATCAAACCCTCAAGAATATTTTTGCGTTTTTCTCGAATGGTTTTAATTGTGACCCCTTGTTTGCGTAATGTGACCTTTGCTAAGGCCATGTTGCGTGCTGGTAATTCCCCTTTAATTTTGGCGCCTTTTCGATCTACCCCTTCATAAGCAAAAGTAGGCATCATTTGCGCTTTTTTCGCTGCCATGATTCTTAATCCTTTTTATTGATTTTATTCACTTGTTACTCGGTTAATTTCTTGCAAAGAAGTAATACCTTGCATCACTTTTTTTAGACCTGAACGACGCAGATTGTCAAAACCAGCTTGTTCTGATGCTGCTGCAATTTGCAGTGCGTTACCATCTTCCATGATGATTTGAGAAATTGCAGGGGTGACTTTCATCACCTCATAGATACCTACACGTCCTTTGTACCCTTCTCGACATTCCGCACAGCCAATCGGTTGAAAGATCTGTAAATCTGGATTGGCTAAGTCTTGTTCAGTAAATCCAAGTTCAATGAGACTTTGCTTAGGTATATCAACTGGTGCTTTACATTGTGAGCATAAACGTCGTGCTAAACGTTGTGCAATGACAAGATTGACTGAGGTTGCAATATTGAATGAGGGTACCCCCATATTACGCAAACGAGTTAAAGTTTCAGGTGCGCTGTTGGTGTGTAATGTTGACATTACCATATGACCTGTCTGAGCTGCTTTAATTGCAATTTCAGCAGTTTCAAGGTCACGAATCTCACCGACCATGATTACATCTGGATCTTGACGTAGAAAAGCTTTCAGTGCAGCAGAGAAAGTTAACCCCGTTTTGGGATTCACGTTGACTTGATTGATGCCTTCTAAGTTAATTTCAACAGGATCTTCCGCTGTTGAAATATTAGTATCCTCAGTGTTTAGAATATTTAGACCAGTATATAGCGATACGGTTTTACCCGAACCTGTTGGACCTGTAATCAGTAGCATTCCTTGAGGCTTTTCAAGTGCTTCCATGAATAATGCTTTCTGATCATCTTCATAGCCTAATGCTTCAATTCCGAGCATAGCGCTTGATGGATCCAAAATACGTAGTACTAATTTTTCCCCAAATAAAGTAGGTAGAGAGTTAACACGGAAATCGATGGCTTTGGTTTTTGACAATTTGAGTTTAATACGACCATCTTGAGGCATTCGTTTTTCAGAGATATCCATTTGAGACATGACTTTTAAACGAGAAGCTAAGCGGGTTGCCATTTGTAAAGGCGGTGTAGCGATTTGACGGAGCACACCATCTACACGATAACGCACACGGTACATTTTTTCATAGGGCTCAAAATGTAAATCTGAAGCGCCCATGCGAATTGCATCAATTAAAAGCTTATTAATATATTTGACAATTGGGGATTCGTCACCTTGCGGTGATGCATCATCATCTTCTTGAGGTGAATCTTGATTAACATCAATATCTAAGTCGAAGTCCTCACTGTCACCAAAATCGAAACTACTTGAATCACCAAAATGTTGTTCGATTAACTTTTCAAGTTTAGTATGCTCAACAATAATTGGTTCAATATTAAGTTTGGTATTGAAACGAATTGCATCTAATGCATCAATATTGGTTGGATTGCTCGTAGCAACATACAAAATTTGTCCACGTTGTGTTAACGGAACAACACGATGTTTTTGTATGAGTTTATTGTCGGTTAATTCTCGAGGTAATAATCCAACATCGTAAACCGCCAAATCAAAAAGTGGTTCGCCAAATTCTACAGAGATGCTTTCTGCAATGGTAAGTGGAGAAAGACGATGTTGTTCGATTAAATGAGCAACAATATCTTGTTTGGCTTTCTTGGCTGCATCAATTGCGTTCTGCATATTTGCAGCAGTCATATGACCATCTTCAACTAAACGTCGAATGAACCCCGAAAACTTTGGAGACGTATGTAATCCTGACATCTGTCCGCCTTACTCACAATATGGTTATAATAGCTATTCTCAAAATTATACTTTTGTTACGTAAAAATACTACTATAGAAAGTGTTGTTTTTTACTTGGTTCATATTGAAAAACTTGAACTGATCGATTTTTTTACAAATTAATTTCAGATTTAAAAAGTAGCCTTCGTTAGAAATAAAGCAAACGATTGTAAAAAATCGACATATATATGTAAAAGAGACGAGAATTTTTAGCTCTATTTTTTGTTGGTTGAAACTTAAACTGAAAAGAAAAACTGAATTTTATAAAAATACGCTTTGTACACGACAAATTTCATAGGGCCCTTGTCCTATCAGGCTTTTTCTTCCTTAAAATTGCGAGCACTTTCTTAAATTCTTCTTTTTTTCCAAAACCAATCAAACGTAGAATAGCCATTTGAACATAGTCCAAACCGTAGCGAAATAAACTTACTG